>JAPDPQ010000001.1:0-300000 GCA_034506395.1 candidate division KSB1 bacterium
GTTCGAGCGTTTATGATATTCATAGTTGCTAACAGCTTCAACGTTCTCTGAGATAAAATATCCTCTATGGACACGAGAACAGCTATTTGGTGCATTGGTTAGAATGACATCCATCTCTTAAGTTGACACTTATGGTTAGCTACTAGACTGGTGCTTCTCTCTGCAATTGATTTAATAATCGCTTTTAATAGATTCCTGCATTAGCATGAATGACATGAACGAATTGATTCCCATATTTTTCAAAAGAAGCTGTTTGATGATTAGCCAGCTAATAGTCATTGAACAATAATAAAGACCGAAATGGGCAAAATGAGTTTCAACAGGAGAACTAAGCACAAATTTTCATTAGCTCATTTTGGTCTCCACTCAATCATTTTAAATCGAAATGTCCGATGTCCAGCCAAAATAGCGCCCAAGCTCCAGTCCCAGGCTCTGGCAATTTCGGTGTGAGCGGCGAAACCGCATTTAGTACATGAGATTTTAGCGCGATTTTTCAGGTAACATCCGACATTGATTGTTCCATCTGGTTCGGCATTGGCAATCAGCCAGTCATGGCAGCGCCATGTATTGCGCTTCAGATCGTTTAGCGTGTCAATAGAATCGAACAATGGATAGCCCTGTCTTTTCAATTCAATCAATTGATCAAGAACTCGCTCCCGCTGTGGAGTTGGTAGCCATAAATCTTCAGAATTGGGAAATGGGTAGTAGAATTGAATGGTGATGCCTCTGACTCGGGATGCTAAAAATTTCACCAGGGCTGGAATTTCATGAAAATTGAGCCGTGAAATCGTGATGTGCGCCAGCAAATTGGGATGCGGTGATGCTTGAAGATGGTCCATGATTTTATCGAAACATGGCCCTCGATTGCTCTCATGTGCCGATTTCAATCCATCGATACTCACCCAGACGACATCCGCCTCACTGTCGATAGGGAGCGTTCCGTTAGTCGTTATGCCAACCCGAAAAAATTTCTGTTGGGCATATTTCACAAGATGTTTCAAATAATAATTTCCATCCCGCCAAAGCAGCGGTTCCCCTCCTTCAAACACCAGCATTCGAACGCCCTGCCGATACAACTCATCAATTACTGAGATTGCGCGTTCATAGGAAATGTTGATTGGGTCCATCTTCCAAAAGGGACAGGAGCGACAGCGCAACGTGCAGCGATAAGTGATCTTGAAACTTGCCAGGAGCGGGGAACGCTGGTTCAGCAATCGTGCCCTCATATTATGCTTGAGAAAATACCAATAATGTGATTGTAACATCATCGGCTATATCCAATTCTTTGGTCGTATCACTTTCGAAAATATTAAATCAAGTCAAATAGTGATGCCAGCGCAGACAATCATCTTTTCTTTAATCGACTCCAATATCAATTAGCGTTCTTTAAACTCAACAGCGATGAACAAGCGAATGTCGCCTTTTGTGATGGAGGAGTCTTTCTGCCGCGCGAAACTGCAATTAAAGAGATGTCTGCATTTGCAGGAATGACAGGATTTTTTTAAAATTTTTGAATTTTAAAAATCTGCTGGATTGCAGACCCATTCTCTCATCCGATTAATTGCTTTGCCTGTTGTTGCAGGATATCCCATGCCAATTGGACATCCTCCCAAGTCGTTTTGATATTACCGATGGCCAGACGCAGCGCAAACCTATCGCGCAGTTTCGTATGGGACAGGAACACCGAACCAGTTCTGTTGACCCGTTCCAATAGCTGTTCATTGAAGCGATTGAGCTGGTCATCGTCAAAGTGTGTATCTGGTACAAAACGGAACACCACGGTGCTGAACGGCACGGGAGCCAGCAGTTCGACTTGGTCATTTTGCTGCATCATGGTAGCCAACTGTTGGGCAAAGGCGATGTGTTGGCGCAGGATCGATTGAATTTTCTCGATGCCAAAGGAACGGATCACCAGCCAGAGCTTCAGAGCGCGAAACCTTCTCCCCAGGGCGACGCTGTACTCCATGTAATTTTTTACCTCCCCTGCTTCTGGGGTGCGGAGATATTCAGGCGTCAGACTAAATGCTTTTTTGAGAATTTCGGGACGCCGACAGAACAGGACGCTACAATCGATGGGCGTGAACAACCATTTATGAGGATTGATGATGATCGAATCCGCTTTTTCCCAGCCATTGAACAAAAAGCGTTTTTCTGGTAGCACTGCTGCAGAGCCTCCATAAGCCGCATCGACATGAAGCCACAAGCCAAATTGTTCACAGATCGATGCAATCGACTCTATCGGATCCACGCTGGTAGTTGAGGTGGTCCCAATGGTGGCGATCACACAGATTGGCTTGCGACCATGCGCTAAATCGCTTTGAATCGCCTCTCGCAGCGCTGTGATGTCCATTCGATACTGATCATCGGAGCGAATTTTGATGATATTTTCCTGTCCGATCCCCAACACAATGGCCGCTTTTTCGATAGAAGAATGAGCCTGATCTGAGGTATACATGCGTAATAAGGGCAGTTCGGGGCGACCAGCCAGCCCCTTTTCACGTATGTTCAATTTCGCGAATTCCCGCGCCGCCGCCATGGCACAGAGGCTGCCCACCGAGGCCGTATCATTAATCACGGCATCGAAATGCTCTGGCAGCCCGACCATCTGCCGCAGCCAATCCAGAACGACCTCCTCGAGCTCGGTCGCCGCAGGGGACGTCTTCCAGAGCATGGCATTGACGTTCAAAGCACTGGCCAATAGCTCGCCGATGATTCCAGGATATGATCCAGTGATCGAAAAATATCCAAAAAAGCGGGGATGGTTCCAATGTGTAATGCCAGGGATGAGGATTTCATGGAAATCATTCAGGATTCTCTCTAATTGTTCTGCTTGAATCGGCGGGGCTTTCGGCAAGCGGGCTTTGATCTCTCCTGGCTTGGTCAAGGACAAAACTGGGTAATCGTCCATTTCTTCCAGATAACGAACGATCCAATCCACGCTTTGATAGGCAAAGTTTCGGAAGACCGATGACGGCAGATCACCGGCTAATTGATGAAATTCATTTGATTTTGTTTCCATCCGTTTTGTTCCTCATGGGCTTTTGAAAAAGGGTTCTGCATCTCAAAATATAATCCCACCGCGGGACTCTCCGTATTGAACAGCAAAAGTGAACTTTTATTTTAAACAAAAAATTTATTTTCTGCTTACTTGCCGACAACCTTTCTTCAAGCTGGTTTCGCTAAATTTTGGCGCTGCCGTTGAAATCGCTTATTTGACAAATCGGTGAATAAAATAGTCATTGCCGTTTTAAAAATCAAGCAGATTGTGATCAAAAATCATTCTGAAAATGAAGTAGAATTCCTGTTGATTTGCACAAATCTTTTTTTTATATTTTGGGACCTTATAATGAAATAATTAGGGCGAGTACGAATCGGAGGAAAACCAATGGGAAAAACGATGATTGAAAAGATTATTGAATCGCATTGCGGAAATTCAGTTAAACCCGGTGATATTGTGGATGTGGAGATCGATACGCGGGTTGCCAGAGATTTTGGTGGGGCCAATGTAGTGAAGCATTTGCGCGATCATAACCTTGGAATTGCCGATCCAAGCAAGACATTTTTTACATTCGATTGTAACCCTGGCGGTTCGGACCAGAAGTATGCATCGAATCAACATATTTGTCGACTTTTCGCTCGAGAATACGGGATCAAGGTGTTCGACATTGATATGGGGATCGGGACTCATGTTGCGATCGAACAGGGATTAATTGCCCCTGGCGAGACCTTTGTTTCCACCGATTCGCACGCCAACATTATGGGAGCGATTGGGGCATTTGGTCAGGGAATGGGCGATCAGGACATCGCCGCTGCCTGGGCTTATGGCAAAGTTTGGTTTAAAGTGCCAGCGACTGTGAAAGTCATCTTGAAAGGGAAACCGTCGCCTTTAGCTTCAGCAAAAGACATCGCCCTGGCGATATTGCGAGTTACTGGCGCAAATGGATTGTTGGGATTTGCCTCTGAAGTCTATGGGGACATTGTGCCGTCGCTGGATCTGGCAGACCGGATTACCATTGCCTCGATGAATACGGAAATGGGTGGCATCATTATGTTTTTTCCGCCCAATCAAGAAGTGATCGATTTCTGCTCTCACGCTCGAGGTCGAAAAGTCGAGCCAGTTTTCGCTGATCCCGATGCAAAATACGATCATGAGCTTGTCATTGATATCGATGGACTTGAGCCCCTCATCAGTCGGCCAGGACATCCAGAGGATGTGGTCTCTGCTTGCGACCTTGCAGATATCAAGATTGATTCCGCATTCATTGGCTCTTGCACAAATGGCCGTTTTGAAGATATGGTGGAAGCAGCACGGATTTTGAACGGCCGCAAAGTAGCCCCAGGTGTGGTGCTCAAAATCGTCCCGGCCACCAATTCGGTATGGAGGCGCTGCCTCGATGAGGGCATCATCGATATTTTCAAGTCGGCAGGGGCATTGGTTGGCAATGCCGGCTGTGCTGGTTGTGCCAATGGTCAGATCGGTCAAAATGGGCCTGGCGAAATCACGATTAGCACTGGTAATCGTAATTTTGCTGGCAAGCAGGGGAAGGGGGAGGTCTATTTGGCTTCACCCGCTACTGTTGCAGCCTCCGCCGTGGCGGGGATCATTACTATTGCCAAACGCATTCCAAAAGACCCAGTGCTGTTTCAGACTGGGATGGCAAAAAGGAGGCAACGCGCGGAGCCACGGACAACTGCTATTGCGAGCGAGAGGCCGACCCGATTGAATGGACGCGTCTGGGTGATCCGCAAGGATAACATCGACACCGATATGATTTTTCACAACCGGTACCTCGCCATCACCGATGTGGCGCAGATGGGACAATACACTTTCGATAATCTGGCTGGATGGGAGGACTTCGCCCAAAAAGCTAAGCCTGGGGACATTGTCGTGACTGGCAAAAATTTCGGTGCTGGGAGCTCGCGCCAGCAAGCGGTGGATTGTTTCAAAAGCTTGGGAATCGCTCTGATCATTGCAGAATCCTTTGGCGCAATTTACGAGCGCAACGCCATCAATGCTGGAATGCCGATCATTCGATCCGATTTAGTGCAAACCGATATCCAGGATGGGGAAATCATCGAGATCGATCTAAAAACTGGCAAGATCTTCCGACCTAAAAATCAACAGCAATATCAAGCAGAGCCATTTTCCCCAGTTCAGATGGAGATCTATCAGCGCGGTGGATTATTGGGCTAAGTTTATTTGGCTGAACATAAAAATTAATCCCCTTGTCATACGAATCCTTCCTGACGAAGTGAGGAGGTCGATGAGCATGTCTCATTTTTTATCTTTATAGTGCAGTGGCTCGCGATTGAAACGTGAAAAAGCCAATGCGCTCAAGATCAATCTATGCTTTGGCAGAGAACTGAGTTATCTATTGCCAGGCCGCAAATTCAAAATTATCGCCGAGAGTCAATTCTTCTCTCTATCTTCAATTTAAATCATTGATCGGCTCTGAATCTTTTTTCCACTGGAAACATCAAATTATCAGAATAATGGAGAGATCCAATGGAAAAAGAAATTGAGCCGATCATTCAAAAATATTGCGGTGCACTTGAGGAACGGATCGCAGCTTGCCACGACAAAAAGGTTGCTCGGCTCTTGAAACAGTTCCTTTTTAATGAGATTCGGCAACACTGTAAAAATAAAGCAACCCTGGCTGCTGTGCGCGCGCATATCGATTCGCTCATTCAAAAGCGATTTCAAAGCAAACCAAACTGAAATTTAGCAATGTCAGAAGTGAACAAAACTATCCCGATTGAAGAACTGGTCGTAAAATTTCCGCAATCGGTCAATTATTTGATGAACAAAGGGATCAAATGCATTGTTTGTGGGGAACCGATCTGGGGGACGCTTGAGGACGCTGCAAAGGAGCGCGGTTTTAGTGATCACGATATCGAAAGGCTTGTCGACGAGCTGAATCAACAGCTATCGCCAACCCTTTAAATCTTGAAAACTGATCATAGATATGAGGGAATCCTCCATCATAAACCAATTGCGAAAATAAAACTATCACTTGAGTAGATAAAGAAGTCACCTCTATCTCATTCATAAAAGTGCCAACAGATGCCTGCAGTCGCAGGCGTGACATTCAGAATGTGGGGACTTATTTTTGGTAGAAGTATAAATTTGATTAAGAAGGACAGCTTTATGAGAGCAAGGATCAAACGAGTTGATGGGTTAAGTTTAATCGGGAAGGCGGATTCGAATCACTGGGTGCCAATGGACACAGTGGAGGATTTTGGCGGTCATAATGCGGGCACAAAACCGATGGAATTGGTGCTATTGGGGCTTGGCGGTTGTACAGCGATGGATGTGCTATCGATTATGACAAAAAAACGCGCGCCAATCCAAGATTTTGAAATGGAGCTTGAGGCTGAGCAAGCAGCAGATTATCCAAAAGTATTCACCAAAATCAAAATCACTTACATTTTTTACGGGGACAAAGAGAAAATCAAGGGAAAAGATATTGAGCGGGCCATCGAACTCTCACGGGATGTGTATTGCCCCGTCTCCAATATGTTAAAACATTCGGTAGCCATTGAGCATCACTACGAAATTCGAGAGCCCAAAATTGGTACAGACCAATGACTGTTCTAATATGCGTCCCAGCAGCTACGGACCAATCATTTTTTCGAGTGAAACTTAGCTCTCGAGATTGAGCATCAACAAAATATGTCTTGTTTTTTTCATGAAAATTTCTATATTTCCGTTAACAAAAAACGGAAATATGGATATGGAATTGACAGAACAAGAATTGATCCGTCGTGCAAAGCAAGGAGATCGGGCAGCTCAGGCTAAAATTGTAAAAGACCATGAGAAAATGGTCTATAATTTGGGTCTAAAATTATTGGGCAACCCTGACCAAGCAGAGGGCGTTTTGCAAGAGACCTTCCTCAAGGTATTGCAAGCGCTTCCCAAATTCGAGGAAAAATCTCAGCTCTCGACTTGGATCTATCGCATCGCGACCAATCAGGCGCTCATGCGATTGCGTTCTCGCAAACGTCGTTTTATTTCAATTGAGGAAAATCCAGAATTTGAGGATAAAGATTACACGACCTTCGCTCAATCGTTGGATGCAACCCCACTGGATGACGTGCTGAATCAGGAATTGCGAGAAAAGATGGATCGAGCGATTGAGCAATTGCCAGATAATTATAAAACAGTGTTCGTGATGAAGGATATCGAAGGGATGGCATTGAAGGAAATTGCAGAAATTTTAGACCTGTCTTTGCCTGCAGTCAAATCCAATCTGCACCGCGCCAGAGTTACTCTTCGAAATAAATTGGCTGAAATGTGGAACTGAGGAATTTGCGATGGAATGTTTTGAGTCTCTGGAAAAAATTTGTGAAGCGCTTGGAGAAGATATCGATAGCCCAATGTGCAAAGAGGTTGAGGAGCATTTGCGCAATTGCCCCCGCTGTTGCGCCCACGTCGATTCGGTCCGCAAGGTCGTTCGGCTTTATCGACAGATTGGCGATGCGGAGGTGCCTGTAGCCGTGGACGAACGATTGTGGAAAGTGCTCAATCTTTCAAAGCCACAAGACTGAAGCTTGGCGCAAACCAGCTTCTATCTTTGAGCCCTACTGTTGCGCGCAGCAAATTATTATTATCCCACCGAACCAAACTAAATTCATTTTCAAATGCAGTTCAGCCCTCGCTTCCGTTCTTTTGACCCTCCACATTTTGACTCGATCATTCGTCCGCCTTTATGCGCGGAATTACCTTTGGTGACTTTATATTCATGACTACAATAAGATCGATGCTTGGTGATGAGAAGATGGCAAAAGGCACGATTATTCGCTTGACAGATTGCCGATTATTTTGTATATTACCGCCGTTTTTAAAATGCATCGCGCATGTGAGAGATCAACCATGTAACAAACGAGAAAGATTCGGAATCAGATGAGCACCCAGCCGGGAATTAAAATCCGAAAAATTGCTATCGGCGCCGACCATGCGGGATTTGAGCTCAAGGAGAAGCTCAAAAAATATCTTGCTGATCGAGGGCATCATCTTTTTGATTGTGGAACTTTCAGCACCGAATCCGTGGATTATCCGAAGATCGCCTTTCAGGTTGCACAATTGGTGAGCAGAGGCGAATATGAATTGGGAATCATGATCGACGGTGCGGGGATTGGTTCGGCGATGGCAGCCAATAAGGTCCCCGGTATTCGAGCGGCTCTCTGTTACGATCTTTCGACCGCACGCAATAGTCGCGAGCACAACAACGCCAATGTCCTCACTCTGGGGGGTGGGCTGATCGGTTTTGAATTGGCCAAACAGATCGTCGATACCTGGCTGGCATCAGAGTGCACAGTCGATCGACACCTGCGCCGAGTACAGATGATCCATGACATCGAACAAGGAAAATTCACTGTGAATCAGATAACGATGCCTCCAGGTCCCTCATCTGGGTTGGCAATTTCCGAGGAAGACGTTAAGAAAATCGTTTCGAGAGTCCAAACTTTATTACAGCAGCAGATGGGAACTGGTGCGATGTGGACATCCGCTAGTTGTCAAAATCCCACATGCAATTCGTGCGGCCAATGTGCGAATAAGGCCCCTGATGCCGTTCGTCAATTTATTTCCATTGGTGCTGCGCGCATCTCTAATGCTCCAGGTGGCATCGGTGCCCCGCAGGACATCGCCAAATTTATTGACCACACGCTGCTCAAGCCAGAAGCTACGATTTCGGATATCGAACGGGTTTGTCAGGAGGCAGTGAAATATCAATTTGCAGCGGTGTGTATTAATCCCTGCTATGTGAAATTGGCGCATGAATTGACACGTGGATCCAATGTAAAAGTTTGTAGCGTGGTTGGGTTTCCGCTCGGGGCAAGCATCACCGAGATTAAAGCCCTGGAGGCTCGGCGAGCGATTCGCGACGGGGCGAAGGAGATCGATATGGTAATCAACATCGGTGCACTCAAAAGCGACAATGATGAATTGGTGTTTCGGGACATCCGGACTGTGGTGGATGCTTGTGTGGATGGAAGCGCAATCTGCAAGGTTATCATTGAAGCAGCGCTCTTGACCGATGAAGAGAAAGTGAGGGCGTGCGAGCTGGCAAAGCGGGCGCGAGCCCATTATGTGAAAACGTCGACGGGATTCGGCCCCGGCGGTGCGACTGCGCATGACGTCGCGCTGATGCGACAGGTGGTGAGCGGCACACGAATGGGCGTGAAGGCTGCGGGCGGCATCCGATCGCTGGCAGACGCACAAAAGATGATCGAAGCGGGGGCCACTCGGATCGGCGCCAGCGCTGGCGTGAAAATCGTCCAAGAAGCAGCAAAGGTGGCAAATCCCTGATCGCCTCGGTCTCGTTCCCAACACTTATCAGGTCACTATCGCTGCATCATCTTTTATTTTTTTATGCAAAAAATCGATGTTACATATAACTGAGAGCAAAACCGAACAAGATTAGTTATTGATGAGTCAGCCCATTTAAAATCCAAAATTCTAACAATGTTTTGAATTTGTTCACAAGGAGAGCTCTGTGGTTGACCTACGCGCTTATGTCTTTTTGGACAATCTTCAGCCGCAATACGCCGCCTTTTTGGGCACGGTGGCACAAGGGTTCCTGCCAATCGCCCACATGGCGTCGCTTTATGTCGAGATCTCCCCAGGGATCGAAATCAATCGTATCACGGATATCGCTTTGAAATCGACTCGGGTAACGCCGGGGATGCAAATTGTGGAACGCCTTTATGGTTTGCTTGAGATCCATTCTGAGTCTCAGGCGGACGTTCGGCAGGCTGGTCAGGCGATTTTGGACGCGTTGGGTTTAAAGGAAGAAGATCGCTGGAAGCCGAAGATTTACTCCAGCCAGGTGATCCGACGAATTGATGACCATCAGACGCAATTGATTAATCGCATGCGCCACGGCAACATGATCATTCCGGGCCAGACATTGTATGTGATGGAAGTTGCCCCGGCAGCTTATGCCGCACTGGCAGCGAACGAAGCGGAAAAGGCCGCCGAAATTAATATCCTAGAGGTTCGAGCTTTTGGCAGTTTTGGACGCGTTTATCTGGGAGGAGAGGAACGCGATATCGACGTGGGGTGGCGCGCGGCTGTTCATGCCATTGAAAGCGTCACTGGCAAAATGTTTGAAGGAGCGTCTTAGGTCGCTATCCCTCTGCGCCAAAATATTTTATTGCTGATGCGTATCAACCCCATGGGCTTAAAGTTCTTCATCTTTCCATAATGAAAAAATAACGGACGCTTTTAAGGGAAGCTCATAAATTTTCCAACTTTTTTTCAGACTTCTGTGCAATGAGCCGATATCGATCAATCTCCTGTCACTGTTGAATAGGTAGGAGTCTATTTTATTTTAACAAGTCACAACTCAGGCATGCCCGCATTAACAGGCATGCCCCGATTTTGCAATTTATTTGAATTTTATGAAAGTCTCAGTTATTTAGTTAACAAGTTTAGGACAGCGCATTGACAAATTGGTTTAGAACATTTTACTGGTACTCAGGAGGAATGAAGCATGGCCGAAGCTTTAGGAATGATTGAATGTCGTAGTTTTCCAGCAATGGTGGAAGCTGCAGATGCCATGGTTAAGGCTGCCAAGGTTGAGTTGGTCAGTTACGAGAAAACTGGGGGAGGATACGTCACTGCGATCATCCGTGGGGATGTTGCTGCGGTAAAGGCCGCTTGCGAAGCTGGACAAGCTGGTGCCGCCAAAGTGGGTGAGGTCGTTGCCGTGCATATTATCGCTCGGCCGCACAGCAATGTGGACCTGGTATTGCCATTGGGCAGAAAGGAACAGGTAGCCGCAGAGCTGAAGAAAACCAAGCGCGATGAATAATCAATAAAGGGCTGGATAGAAGCCGCAAGTCAACGACGCTGCAAGTTGCTCTTGTTTGCTTTTAAAAATTTTTCAGCCAAGAGGCAAAACTATTTTTCCTTGCGTTAATAGCGGCTGAGAAAGAATTGAACTTCTGAAATAGCCCCTGATTCTGAATAGTTGGTAGCGAATAAGTTTGAAGCCATAAATTTGAGACAAATTGCTGCCAGAGTTATGAGCAGGAAAAGCTATGGTATTAGCCAAAGTAATTGGGACCGTGGTCGCCACGCGAAAAGAAAAGAGCATGGAAGGGCTCAAATTCCTGCTTTTGCGACAGGTCGACCTCGATGGCAACGAGATTGGGGGTCATATCGTTGCTGCTGATGCTGTTGGTGCAGGTCTGGGCGAAATGGTGCTTTATGCCACTGGTAGCTCGGCTCGACAAACCGTAATGACTGATAAGCGGCCTTGCGATGCGGTCATTATGGCCATTGTGGATAACTGGGAAGTGAACGGACAGATCAAATACAAAAAAGGACAACATGATTGACCTGCTCCGCCGCCTAATATTTTCCATTAGCCGTGCAATGACAGATTGTTGAGATTTAAACTCCAATGAAACCGCAGGCTGATTTGGCATTTAATGAAATAACAGGTAGCGCAAATTGGATCGACCTTTTTTAATCGGCAAAAAGATCTATCTCCGACCAGTAGAGCCTGAGGATGCGGCATTTCTCGCTCGGGGGGAAAATCACCCAGCGGTGCGCGAGGCGTTATTTCTGGCATTCCCCGTGAGTATGGGAACTGAGCTGGAGAAGATCGAGCAATTCATCAAATCCAAAGAAGCAATTGTGCTGATCATTGTAGACCAGCAGACGAATCAACCAGTCGGCCAGACCGCATTCTTTCGCATCGATTTCGTCAGCCGAGCGGCCGTTTTTTATCTGGCAATCCTCGATCCGAGCCATTGGTCGAAGGGGTATGGCTCGGAGGCCACACAACTCATGGTTGATTACGCATTCGAGACGCTCAATCTCAATCGCATCCAGCTTCATGTCTGCGCCGAAAATACCCCTGCCATTCGGATTTATGAGCGCGCTGGATTCAAAAAAGAGGGAGTTTTACGACAGGCTATGTTTCGCAACGGGGCTTATGTGGATTTCTGGGTGATGGGCATCTTGCGGAGCGATTGGTCGGTGCGATCTCAAAATAGCCAAGTCTTTTCGGCATAAGCCAATCAAATCCAGCCATAAATTCATCGACACAATAGGTATTTTTCGCCGGTGGTTGAATGATCTTAATAGTTGATTAGAGACTTTCGTTCACATACAACAATTATTTGGTTTATCATGCGATCACTTTAACGCTGGAGCGAACCCTTGTCTTTCCTTGGTGAAAATCAGATCGAAACGATCGCCCAAAAAATTGTGGAGATCATTATTGGCAAGAGCTCAGTGCCGGACGCGGGTATAAGGAGTAGCTCGGTCTTTCGTTCAGGCTGGTTGGGGATTTTCCCCACCATCGATGAAGCCGTGACCGCGACTTCGATCGCTCAGCGGCAATTGACCAGCATGACGCTCCGAAAGCGAGATGAGATCATCGCCAGTATCCGAGCCATGATGCTGGAACATGCGCGGGAGTTGGCCGAATTCGCCGTTGCAGAGACAGGGTTGGGCCGCGTCGAAGATAAGATTGCCAAAAATAAATTGGTGAGCGAGAAGACGCCTGGGACAGAAGATCTCTATCCGATTGCCCGATCTGGAGACCACGGGCTAAGCTTGTTCGAGCCAGCGCCTTATGGCGTTATTGGCGCCATCACGCCAATTACCAACCCCACTTCTACGATCATCTGCAACACGATCGGAATGGTTGCAGCGGGCAACGGGGTGGTTTTCAACGTTCATCCTGGGGCAAAAAACACCTCAATCCAAAATATCCATTTAATAAACCAGGCTATTATCCAAGCTGGTGGGCCCGTGAATTTGGTCAGTGGCATAACCGAGCCAACAATTGCAACGGCACAGCAATTGATGCGCCATCCTGGGATACGAATTTTGGTCATCACAGGCGGAGGTGCTGTGGTCCGAGAAGCGATGAACAGTGGCAAGCGAGCCATTTGCGCTGGGCCCGGCAATCCACCTGTGGTAGTTGATGAAACCGCTGATTTGGAGCGCGCTGGCGAGTTCATCGTGAAAGGCGCATCGTTCGACAATAACATCATCTGTGTGGATGAAAAGGAACTCATCGTGGTTGAGGCAGTGGCAGACCAATTGCTCAGGATCATGCAGAACAAAGGGGCGATCTTGCTAAAACCCCAGCTTCTCCCCCAGCTCGAGCAATTATTGTTCGAGAAAACGAACGGGCCGGCCAAGCCAGGGATGATAAATAAAAGCTTGATCGGCAAAAATGCCAATTTGATCCTCTCGAAATTGGGGCTATCGGTCGATGATCGGATTCGATTGGCCGTCATCGAGGTCGATCGCACCCATCCGCTGGTCTGGACCGAACAGATGATGCCAATTTTGCCGATGGTGCGGGTGGCGAATGCGGATGAGGCAATCGATTTGGCAAAACAGGTAGAAGGTGGAAATTATCATACTGCGGTTATGTATTCCCGAAATCTGGACAATCTCAGCCGGATGGCCCGGGAAATTAACACGACAATTTTTGTGAAAAACGGTCCCGCCTATGCTGGATTAGGATTTGGCGGCGAGGGATACACTTCTTTTTCTATCGCCAGCCCAACGGGAGAGGGCTTAACAGGTCCGCGCAGTTTCTCAAGAGAGCGGCGTTGCGTGTTGGTAGATCATTTTCGGATCGTTTAATATGAAACTATACCCTGCAATTGCGCTGATCGAGTTTAGTAGCATTGCCACCGGAGTAATTGCTGGCGATGCGATGATCAAAAGAGCGCCGATTTCCATGTTAAAGGCTGGCACGGTCAGCCGAGGAAAATATCTGGTGATGATTGCTGGTAGCACAGCAGCGGTCGAGGAATCTTATCGGGCTGGTCTAAGCGTCGGCGAAGCTGCGGTCATCGATAAGGTTTTTCTGCCTGATGTGCATCCGCAGGTGCTCGACGCTATCCTTGGAGCAAGAAAAAAAATCAGCTCCGAGGCACTCGGGCTGATCGAAACCGCATCTATTGCCGCGACGATCGCCGCCGCTGATGCTGGCATCAAAGGGGCGATGGTCGATATCATCGAAATTCGGCTGGGCGACGCATTGGGCGGCAAGGCATTTGTGATGATGAACGGAACAGTCCACGACGTCACCGCTGCAGTTACCATTGGGCTGAAAGCGATCTCCAATGAAGCGCTTTGGCGCAATCATATCATCATCCCATCGTTGCATCACGAAATGGCCCGTCAGATCGACCGTTCGAGCCGATTTGCCCTGGTAGAATATCAAAAATTAGCTGGAGACGAGAGCGAACATGTTACTGGGTAAAGTGATCGGCACTGTTACGCCCTGCGTGGTTTACCCCGGACTCGAAGGCGTTCCGCTTCTGCTGGTTCAGCCGCTGAGTAAAAACTCCAAAGCGGTCGGCAAGCCCATTGTCGCCTGCGATGCCACCCGAATGGCTGGTCCAGGAGAACTGATCTATTACGAGGGCGGCCGCGAGGCAGCGCTGGCATTAGATCCCTGGTTCGTCCCAGTGGATCACACCATCATTGGCATTGTGGATGGCGTCCATCTAATCGATGAAAGCTCTCAGTCCGAGTGAAATTCAACTCTTTCAACCTCGCAGACAGCAAGTTCCTGCTGCAAAATGTCAAAAAGAGGCTATATTTTCACGCCGGCGAAGGCAGGTATCTCAACATTCGGTTGACCTAACGATCAGTTTAGAAGGAGGTTCCTGTGCGCAAGCCAGCGGACAGAAATGAGAGGGCTCAACCATAGCGCTTTTTGCAACAGAAACTCGCTAGCTAATTTGTTAGAATTGGAGAAAAAGTTGTGATTATCGGCAAAGTCGCTGGAGAAATCTACTCCACGATCAACCACAGTTTCTATGATCAAAAAAAACTGCTGATCGTGGACAAATTGGACCTAACTGGAACGCCCACAGGCGACTATTTGATCGCAGTAGATTCCGTCGATGCTGGGCTCGGTGAAACGGTATTGGTCATTGATGAAGGCAATTCGGCCCGACAGGTAGTAAGCGATCCCAATGCGCCAATCCGCTCAATCATTATCGGGATCATCGATGCCGTGCGCATTGAGAGGTGACTTCAATTCAAGAGCGAGATAGCAGCGTTCATCCTCCGTTCGCCGTTCCTTCGGTCCTCGCTCAAGCCAGTCGCTTCAGGTTGTCAAATTTATATCGATGCAAAGGATGAAATATTTGACGAGCTCAAAGAGATTTGCTTTTACGATTTTGGGCCCTATTTGCATTCTTTCAGAAAAGCGTTATATTTAATTGATCGTTATTTAATCTTATTTCGAATTGCTAATCGAACCAAGCGTAGAAAGATTATATGGCGAATGAATGGCAATTGCGACGGGAGATCGTCGCGATTGGCAAAAAGGCTTACGAACGCGGGCTGGTGACGGCCACAGATGGGAATATCAGCGTGCGAGTCATGGGAGATCGTTTTCTGATCACACCGAGCGGCAGTTGCCTCGGAGAATTGGCACCCGAACAATTGGTTTATGTCGATTTTGAAGGCAAGACATTATCTGGCGGTAAGCCAACTGGAGAGCTGGCCATGCACCTGGCTGCTTATCGAGAGCGGCCAGACATCCATGCCGTCTTGCATGCACACCCACCAATTACCACGGGCTTTACCATCGCTGGCGAATCACTGGCGCAATGCGTCATCCCCGAGGTTGTGGTGATCTTCGGGACCATCCCTACTACGGAATATGCCACTATTTCAACTGAAGAGGGTGCCAAAGTCATTCGGGAATTGATCCGCGACCATGATGCTTTGATATTGGATCGGCATGGGACAATTACAGTGGGAAAAACCCTCATCGACGCATATCGCAAACTCGAGAAGGTCGAATATGCCGCCCAGGTCACCCTGGTTGCCAAACAATTGGGCAAAGTGAAAACCTTATCGCGTGAACAAATTCAAAAATTGGAAGCCGTCAGGCAAAAATATGGCTATCAGGGCCGAAAATCGCTATGCGAGGCATGTGGCCTCTGCAATATTTCATGAAATCAGTCAGCGCTGACGACTTCATCCAATTGAATTAAAGCATCGACAAATTGCCGTGATCGCCAATTGCGCGAATTGACCCAATTAACCCAATTTTGCTATTCGCCAAATTAGCTTTATTCGTTTGAATTCGCTGTTTTATTCTATATCCCATCGCGCCAATCCAGATGAAGGAGAACAAATTTTTGACTGCAAATCAGCAAGAACCGATCCAATCCACATACGACTGTATCCCCTGTGCTATCGGGAGCCTGATCACTCTATTTAAAAAAGGACTGGTTTCAGAAAGGGATCAGGAAATCGCCATGCGAGCATTATTGCGTTATCTCAGCACCATTGATTTCCATCAATCCCCTCCCCAAATCGGTCAACAGATGCAACGGATCATTCGACACGTGCTCAATAATCCTGATCCGTATTTAGAAATCAAACAGCAATTCAATCGCTTGCTTCTCGATCATTACGTTGAATTAAAAGCATGGGTGGACCAGGCGGCAGATCCATTTCAGATGGCATTGCGATTGTCCATCGCTGGAAACGTGATCGATTTCGGTCCGAATCAACGCTTTGATGTCCACCAAACATTGGAACGGGCAAAGACTATTGTCCTGGCGATCGATGATTCAGAGCCTTTGCGCCAGGCCATCTCGAAAGCAACGCTACTTCTCTATTTGGGAGATAATGCTGGCGAAATCGTGTTGGATCGTATTTTCCTGGAAACGATTAACCATCCCAATGTCTATTTTGCTGTTCGCAGTGCGCCCATCATCAATGACGCATTGCTGGAAGACGCAATCATGGTAGGAATCGACAAAATTGCCCATGTCATCACCAATGGGGATGATGCGCCTGGGACAATCTTAGAGAACACCTCAGCCCAATTTAAGACAATTTTTGACCAAGCGGATCTGATCATTTCAAAAGGCCAGGGCAATTATGAGGGTCTTAGCTGCGTTGATAAAAATATCTTCTTTTTGCTAATGACCAAATGCGAGCATGTCGCTAATCATCTTGGAGTAAAAAAAGGTGATTTTGTGGTGAAACAAGGACAAGGTTGTTGAGTTAAACTGTGTTAAAATTCTTGATGATCATTGCATGAGGGTTCTACAATTGAATCCATTCGAATTTTGCTCGTCGCTGCTAAAAAAGTTTAGGAATCCGTTTTGTCTCATTCATCGATGTACGCATTGATTTTATTCATAAATTAACAGATGAGCTGTTGAAAATAGCTTTTTGTATTTTGCAGAAATTCCTCAAATGTACAAGCAATGGAGAAACCCATGTATCCAGTTCTTTTTAGATTTGGTGCCTTTGAGCTCCGCAGCTACGGTCTCGCTCTGGCGCTGAGCGTGGCGCTGGGAATTTGGATTTCTTTGAAGCGAGCGCCTCGCTATGGAGTCAAAAAAGAAACGATTCTCGATCTGGCTGTGATCATTATGCTGGCAGCGATCATTGGCAGTCGATTCTGGTATGTGATCTATCATATTGATGAATTTCGCGGGCATTGGTTCGATACCATCAACCCGTTTCAGGGTGGCACGATCGGGATTGCTGGTTTATCCATGGTCGGCGGGGTGGTTTTGGCAATTCTTTCGGCGCTGGTCTACGCGATGGTCAAGAAATTGGACTTTCTGAAGTTGGGCGATACCATCGCCCCAGTTTTTTTACTTGGCGAAGGGATCGTCCGCGCTGGTGGCTGCTTTCTGAACGGCTGTTGTTTCGGTCGCCCTACCGATAGCCCGCTGGGCATTGTTTTTCCTCCAGAGGGCGTGGCTGGTTCGCTGTTCCCTCACACGCATCTTTGGCCTGCCCAACTGTTCGCCTCTGCATTGGGTTTCATTGGATTTGCCCTCGCCCTCTGGCTTGATCGAAAATCCAAATTCAAAGGATTTACCTTTTGGCTGGTGTTCGGGTATTATGCAATCGATCGGTTCATCGTAGATCAATTTCGCTATTATGAATCACCTCAAGTATTAGCCACATTAGGGCCGATCACTTTTAACGCGAATCATTTGTTGCTGGCCGGATTGTTTATTTTCAGCGTCTTTTTCTTCATTCGAGGCTGGCGCCAGCAGCAGAGGTCAGAGAGAAAATAGATTGATGTGTTCCTGAGTTCGCTCGACTTGATGGAACGCATCCTGTTGTGACCTAACACAAAATCAAAAAAGTTCTTTCGATGAATTGAATGGGGGACAAGATGAATTGAAATGGCTCAAGGCTGCAACTTTCTTAATTTTCGCTTGGGCACCTTCTTCTTGTACCCTCTTTCTGACATCTTCAATTTACGATCGAATGATTTCTTTCATGAACGCAATGGCAAAATTAGTAGCTCTGAAAAATTTAAATTGCATCCCTGGCATGATCTATGCCCCAAAGAAAGCTTCATCCTCATCAAATGGCCATTGTCTTCAATTTAATATTGATCGATCATTTTGACTGAGCATTCAATCGTAAAAAGTGATATTCAAAAAGAATTTTTCTGCCTGCATAATCTATCTGTGAAAATCAATTTATTGAGCATCTATTGGGTTTTGATCGTCACGACCCATTTGAAAATTTCTAATGAAGCAGCCTTATTTATCGCCCACAGCTTTTATGGCCCGAACATCAAAATTTGGAATTTAACCTTATTGGCTTATTTCTTGGCTGTTTGAAGATTTTGATCTCCATCCTCGATATGATAGTCAGCTTTCGAAAACAAAAATAAGGTGCTTTGATTTCACCCGACATGCTATAGCTTCTCCATGTTGCGGATTTGCTTTATCCAGCCACTAACAATTTTAGGCAGCCAAAGCGCATTTTATCCTATTTCTGGGGAAATCAGCCGAGCAGAGGATTCTGAGAGTAGACACTTTTGGCTCTAGATCCGATTAGCTTGAAACATTGGGGCGAATGGATGAGCTTCATTGATTTTGATAAATAGCATGCTGAGAATTGCATCCATTGACATGGAATCAACATTGAAAACAATTTCTGCTGAAGATCTCTCCTCCTTAAAAATTTCAATTTTTCTCGCCCACGGCTGAGTCAAATTATGTGGATATGTGAAGATATGTTTCAATCCTACAAAGCAGGTGCTAATAATTAGCTGGCAACCAAAGCTACATTTTGCGGCATACAATGCAAACATACGGAATGGTGAGGTGCAAAGCGCCGTTCATATGAGCAATGCGATTCAATTTTTGTTCAACAATTTCAAACACAGGCTTTCGATCTTCTGGAGAAAGGATCTTTTCCCAACTTTCTAAAAACGCAAGCTTGATGAAGAAATGACCGAACATGGCACTGCCATCCAAAAAACTCATCGAAAAATGATCTTCATGAATTTTCTTGATGCGAAAACCTGCAGTGGTGATCATTTTCAGCGTCTGATGAAGGGGTCTGCGTTTTTCATGAATATGTTTGTGCATCTCGTCAATTTCCCGCCGCTTTCCCATCTCGCTTAAGGTTTGTTCGAAAATTTGATAAAACTCCTTCATGGTTCCTGGAAGGTTGACAGTAAGAATAAATTGGGCGTGAGGCTGGCTCACCCGTGCACATTCTGCCAAAACAGCCTCAGGATCGGACACATTATTGATCCCATTATTGGACACGATCAAATGAAAAAAGAGAGCGGGAAAAGGCAAATGTTCTCCCAGTGCTTGGATTAAAGCGACATTGGATAGGGCTTGACCGTGAGCCTTTAATTGAGCTCGCTTTAGAGCGGCGAACCATGGGTCAATCCCATAAATTTGACATGAGGCACCCATCCGATTGGCCAATTCGATCAATGGGAAGCCCGCTCCACAGCCGAGATCCAGTACATTCATCTTCGGCTTCATCAAAACGCTATCTAAAAGTCTCAATCCGAATGGCGCAGACCACAATGGGAGATCATCCAGAATCGAAACGAGCAATGGATCGTTTGAATCGAACTTCTGACTGACATAATTGTGCATGATTGAGATCCCGTGGTTCGTTGATTTTTTGAATATCACGATGAGTGATGCGCAGCAGGATCGAAGATCAGCTGCGAGGAATCTTTTATTGCTGGGGAACCCATAAGTTGCCCATCAGTAGAATAGTAAAACTTTAAATAAATTGCAACCATTATTTAACAATAGGAGTGATTCAGCATGAAAAATTTTCTCCTCGTTGCCCTGGTACTCATGTTTTCACAACTTTTCTCTCCCCAAACAATTTTTTCCTGTACCAATTATTTGATCACCAAAGGTGCCGCTGTCGATGGCTCGACCATGATCACCTATGCCGCTGATTCGCATGAGCTCTATGGTGAATTATATTTCACGCCTGCTGCCGATCATCTTCCTGGCACGCTGCTCGATATTTACGAATGGGACACGGGCAAATTTTTAGGCCGGATCAAACAGGTGGCTCACACATATGCGGTTGTAGGCAACATGAACGAACATCAGGTCTCTATTGGGGAAACAACCTGGGGTGGTCGCGAGGAATTGAAGGATCCAAAAGCCATCATGGATTACGGGAGTTTGATGTACATTGCCCTGCAGCGCGCAAAAACCGCCCGCGAAGCC
This sequence comes from candidate division KSB1 bacterium, assembly GCA_034506395.1. Classification (NCBI taxonomy): domain Bacteria; kingdom Pseudomonadati; species Candidatus Zhuqueibacterota bacterium. The sequence continues at coordinate 20,497 of JAPDPQ010000001.1, forward strand.
ATCAAAGTGATCGCGGATCTCGTTGCTGAGTATGGCTACTATAGCTCGGGCGAATCGTTCTCTATCGCCGATCCCAATGAGGTCTGGATCATGGAGATCATCAGCAAAGGACCGAACAACAAAGGGGCGGTCTGGGTCGCTCGTAAGGTGCCCGATGGCTACATTTGCGCTCACGCCAACCAAGCTCGCATTCGGCAATTTCCATTGAATGATAAAGAGAACTGCCTTTATTCCCCTGATGTGATCTCCTTTGCGCGCGAAAAGGGCTATTTTACAGGCGAGGACAAAGATTTCAGTTTTGCAGACGCTTACGCCCCCCTGGATTATAGTGCCTTGCGATTCTGCGAAGCGCGAGTATGGAGCATGTTCCGACGTGCAGCCCCATCGTTGAACCTGTCGATCGATTACGTAAAGGGAGTGAAAGGCGCTGAGCCATTGCCATTATGGATTAAGCCTGATAAAAAACTTTCAGTCCACGATGTTATGGAATTGATGCGCGATCATTTTGAAGGAACCGAATTCGACATGACCAAAGATGTGGGGGCAGGGCCCTTTCAGCTTCCATACCGCTGGCGTCCGCTCACTTGGAAGGTCGATACCGTTACCTATTGTAACGAACGCGCAGTTTCGACTCAGCAGACCGGCTTTTCTTTTGTAGCCCAAGCGCGCTCGTGGTTGCCAGACCCAATCGGCGGCGTATTGTGGTTCGGCGTCGATGATACCTATAGCACAGTCTATGTTCCCATGTATTGTGGAATTAAACAAGTCCCTCATAGCTTTGCAGTAGGCACTGGATCATTCGATGAATTTAGCTGGGAATCGGCTTTCTGGGTGTTCAATTTCGTGGCCAACTATGCATATTCCCGATACAGCGATATGATCAAGGATATCCAAAAGGTGCAGCGTGAGCTGGAGGGAAAATTTTTCGCCGATCAATCGGAAATCGAAGCTGCTGCGCTGGCGTTATACAAACAATCGCCACAACTGGCCCGAGATTATTTGACCGAATATTCGGTAAAGCAAGGCGATGCCACGGTCCAGCGCTGGAAAAAATTGGGCGAATTCCTCCTGTATAAATATCTCGATGGAAATGTGAAAAATGAGCTGGGAAAAGTCACCCATCCCGGCTATCCTGAATCCTGGTATCGCCGCATCGTTAACGAAACTGGCGAACATTTTAAAATGAAATCACTGCAATGACAATCCAGAATCGAGCACATCGAATCTGGAATGCTCTTACAAGAGCTCTGCTCTTCAACTTATGAGTGCTTTCAAAAACCGCAAATTCTGCTATGTACCAATTGGCGCATTTGCTGATTTGAAATTGATTCCCCCAATTGGCTAAATTCGCGGCCAAGGTAGAGTGGACTCATTTCTCAATAGCAAAACAATCATAAGACGATGGGAGATCGCTGTTCGGCAGCGATCTTTCATCGAATCATCTCTGGTGAATCCTCGGAATCATGGCGTTCGATCAAGTGGCTGGAAAAAACAATTGACATTTGAACGAAAAAATTGTATACTGTGGCGTTCAAGACAATCAGATTCGCTCAAACCATCAAGTTAATAACGAGGGAGGAACTCAATGGAAGGCATAATCCAGAAGGCTATGGAGATGTTCGAAATTCCGGCCCATCGCACTCACTATCTGTTTCTACTTCCTGCTTTCTATGTCGCTAAAGCTGATGGAAAGCTTTCAATGAAAGAAATCATGGCGCTCCGACTTCATGCTGTCACCCTCGGGCTCATCGGTCCCCAGGATGAGGATAGTGCTGAGTTAGAAACATTTTTTGAAAAAAAGATTGAGCAATTCGGCAAAGAATTGAAACTCAGTGATCTGGATTTATTGGCCAAGGCAATCAATGCTCGATTGACCAATTACACCCCAGACAAAGCCAAGGCGATTCGCGAGAGCATCTATCAATTATGCATGCACGTCGCGGATGCATCAGGGCCACTGTTCGGAGAAAATATTACTGAAGAAGAGCGCGAGATGTTGAAACAAATCTTTTATAAGCTGGAAAAATGAGATCGCCTGAAACATTTTCTTCAGGGCATGTATGCTGATCTCTGCAGCGCAATCAACTTAAAGCCAGCTCATCATTCGATCGGCAACCATGAGATGCTGCTTTGTAAGCGCAATCGCCTCAACAGCCAGAAATGGACACGCATCTCAGAATTGGCCCATTTTATCAACAAAGATTGCTGCACTCAAATGGGTCTCTGCGACCTTCGAAACATCCCAGCAATGAGTTCTCAGCTTTATCGAAGCCACCTGAAACCTGAGCCAAAAGCGCTGAGGGGATATCTCATTTTGAATAGCAACTTATAACAACCGACCTTTGAAATTGGGGAATGAAACAAATGAAATTTTACACTGAATATCTCTGGTTCAATACTGCACGCAAACGGGAGTTCATCAACATCACAGACGAAGCTGAGAGGGTTTTGAAAAAAAGTGGCATAAAAGAGGGAATGATGTTGGTATCTGCAATGCACATTACAGCAGGCGTTTATGTAAACGATGCCGAGCCAGGCCTGATTCAAGATATAGAAGATTGGCTACAAAAATTAGCCCCTGAGGGCGTTAATTATCGGCATCATCGCACTGGGGAGGTCAATGGCGATGCCCATTTGAAGAATCTACTTATCGGGCATCAAGTGATTGTGCCAGTTACTCAAGGCGAGCTTGATCTTGGGCCATGGCAGCAAATCTATTACGCTGAGTTCGATGGTCAGCGTCGAAAACGGTTGATCATCAAAGTGATGGGGGAATGATTCAAATGACAAAAGGCATTCGAATTGCTCTGGCGCAAATTGATGTTACCGTCGGTGATCTGGCTAATAATGAGCAGAAAATCAAAGCCGCAATCCAACAAGCCAGGAATGCTCAGGCAGATGTAGTTGCGTTCCCGGAATTGGTGATCACTGGGTATCCGCCAGAGGATTTATTGCTTCGCCGGCAATTCGTTCAGGACAATCTCCATTGTCTCAATCGAATTATTCCAGCAACCCGCGATATTCTGGCGATTGTGGGATTTGCCGATCGAGAGGGGAATAAGCTATTTAACGCCGCAGCAGTGATTGCCAATGAAAGATTGGTCGCTGTGTATCATAAAATTCATCTACCCAATTACGGTGTTTTCGATGAGAAACGCTATTTTGAACCGGGAGAGCGGCCGCTGATTGTGGAGTGGAACGATATCAAGATCGGACTCAGCATCTGCGAGGATATCTGGATACCCGACAGTGTCGTCGAGACACAGGCTATTTCCACAGGTGCGGAGATCCTTTTAAACATCTCATCTTCGCCATATCATTCAGGCAAGGTGGAAGAGCGCGAGATTTTGCTCAAAAAAATAGCGGTAAATAACCGCGCCATGGTCTGCTACGTCAATCTCATCGGGGGGCAAGATGAGTTGGTATTTGATGGAAGCAGCCTAATTCTCAATGAGCGGGGGGAGATTCTCGCTCGCGGAAAACAGTTCGAAGAAGACCTGATCCTATTCGACCTCGATGTCTCGGTGATCCAGGCAATCCGAGCAAAGGACGAATCGTTTCAGGGCCGTCGGGCAGCGTTCGATCCACCATTCAAGATTGAACTGATCGACCTTCCAGATCCGAGGCCAATGCCCTTTGAGCAGAAGCCGAGACTCCCCATTTCGCAAGTTCTCAAACTGGATCCATTGACCGAAATTTATCAGGCCCTGGTCTTAGGTACCCGCGATTACGTTCGAAAGAACGGTTTTCAAAAAGTCGTATTGGGGTTAAGCGGCGGTATCGATTCGGCATTGACGGCTGCTATCGCGGTAGACGCGTTGGGCTCGAAGAATGTCATCGGCGTAAGTATGCCGTCAATATTCTCTTCCAAAGGTAGCATTGAGGATGCCGCCCAATTGGCAAAAAATTTGGGGATCAAGAATCTCATCATCCCTATACAAAATACATTTGAAGCTTATCAAAACATGCTTCAAAACACTTTTGACAATCTGCCATTTGATATTACCGAGGAAAACATTCAAGCACGGATCCGTGGCAATATCGTCATGGCGCTGTCCAACAAGTTCGGCTGGCTGGCTCTGAGCACGGGCAATAAAAGTGAAATTAGCGTAGGCTATTGTACGCTGTACGGAGATATGGCCGGCGGTTTCGCTGTGATCAAAGATGTCCCCAAGACCCTGGTCTATCAATTGGCCAAGAATTTGAACAAGATCAAAGGACGAGAGATTATTCCGCACAACACCATGGTCAAACCGCCTTCGGCTGAACTTCGGCCGAATCAGAAAGATGAAGATAGCCTGCCACCGTACGATATTTTAGATCCGATTTTGGCCGAATATGTAGAAAAGGACGCTTCCATCGAAAAAATTGTGGCGCTCGGCTTTGACGAAGCGATCGTGCGAAAAGTGATCCGACTGGTGGATCAGAGCGAATATAAACGACGGCAAGGAGCTCCGGGTGTCAAAATTACGCCTCGGGCGTTTGGGAAGGATCGTCGGATGCCGATTACCAATCGCTATCGCTTGTGAACCCTTGATAATTATCTGGACCACGCAAATAGAACAACCACGGAATTTTTTTGGTCTCAGAACTGAAAGGTCTCAGAAACAAAATTCTGTGAGCTTTCATTGCTGCGACCATCCTTTTAAAGAATAACTACAAATGCAAACAAAAATCAATTCAGTTTTCCGCCTTAAGTTGCTTGTAAATCGGTCTTGGTTTATGTATATTGAGGACCAATAATGCTTCTCGCCCGCTTGCTGATGGCTAAGGGCTGGTTGAGACGATTATTCTACATTGCGATTGTACTTTAAATTTGACCTGAATAAAACGCTGGTCAGCTATTCCTCCAAAAAAAAATGCAATAGAAATATGAAACCGATCACGCTACAACAATGTCAGCAACTTGTCGATGACTGGATCACCACCGTCGGCGTGCGCTATTTTTCCGAATTGACCAACCTGGCGCAATTAATGGAAGAAGTGGGCGAGGTTGCCCGCATCATGTCCCGCACCTATGGGGATCAGAGCTTCAAAAAATCGGATGAGGCGAAAAAACTATCAGAGGAATTGGCGGATGTGTTTTTTGTGCTCGTCTGCATTGCCAATCAAACTGGCGTGGATTTGACCGAGGCGTTCTGGCAGGGGATGGAAAAACGAACGAACCGCGATCGGGAACGACATCAAAACAACATGAAATTGAAACAGGGTGCTTGATCTTTGATAGACTTAAATCCTTTCGCACATGAGCCATGGATGCAGATAAAGCGAAAAATGGACCGACCGTGAGCGTGATCATCCCGACCTATAATCGCGCAAATTGGTTGGCAGGTGCAATTGAGTCGGTTTTAGTTCAATCTTATCAGGATCTCGAATTGATCCTCATTGATGACGGCTCAACGGATGAAACGCCTGAGTTAGTGGCACATTATGGGGATCGCATCCGTTATTATGCGCAAGACCATCGCGGGCCAGCGGCCGCCAGAAATTTGGGCATTCAGAAAGCTCAGGCTGATTTAATCGCGTTTCTGGATTCTGATGATCGCTGGCTGAAAGACAAGCTGCAAGCCCAGGTGGATCTGATGCTGAATCATCCGGAAATCAAGATTTGCTACACAGACGAAATCTGGATTCGACGAGGGGTAAGAGTCAATCCAAAGAAAATTCACCAAAAATATTCAGGGTGGATCTATCAGAGATGTCTGCCATTGTGCATTATCAGCCCATCATCAGTGATGATACGTCGGGAGGTATTCGATCGGGTCGGCCTGTTTGATGAACAATTTCTGGTGTGCGAAGACTATGAGTTCTGGCTGCGGATCAGTCATCGGTTTCCGATTACATTTATCAATCAGCCGCTGATCATTAAATACGGGGGACATCAAGATCAGCTTTCAAGGCAATTTTGGGGGATGGATCGATTCCGGGTTATGGCGCTGGAAAAGATGCTCCAAGATCATTCGCTCTCAGAAATTGATCGGAATGCCACAATCCAGATGCTGATCCAAAAATGCAACATCTTGATCAATGGCTTTGAGAAACGCGGCAAAACAGCGGAAGGCGATCTCTATCGATCGATTCGAGATAAATATCGCACAAATTGAACCATATCGAGCAGATCATGCAGCTCAATGGTCAAATTGGATCGATCGATTGAGTCTGACTGAAATTTAAGTTTTGGAACCCACGTCATGATGAGTGGATGGATAAAATGGAGCGAATTGAATAGCTAAGTGTCCGAAAGATTGGGTGCGGGTCAAGCATCATCATGATTGGATGTTTCGGTGGAAACGGCTAACAAAGGCCACTTATAACGAAGTCAATTTCAAGCCAGGGATTGGTGCTAGCCCAAAGTCCGAACGAATCCCACGTTTTAGCTTCTGCTGTCCAAGCCAAGCCACCATTGCAGCGTTATCGGTACAAAGGATCGGCTCCGGAACATAAATCTTGAAGCCTTCGATCGCTGCGCGTTGTTGAAATGCCGATCTAAGCCGGCGATTTCGTGCAACTCCACCGACCAAACAGATATCGCGCACCTTTTTGTCGCGGGCGGCTGCCACTGTTTTTTCCACCAGCACCTCGATTAGCGCTGCCTGAAAGCTGGCCACAATATCAGCGATATGAGCCTGGCGCTGGTCCGTTGGCATTCGTTTGAGATGATATAGGACCGCAGTTTTCAGGCCGCTGAAGCTAAAGTTATAATCATGCGTTTTGATCAGGGAGCGCGGAAAATGGATATAAGTTTCATCACCCTGAGCAGCAAGCTGATCGATGATCGGCCCACCAGGGTAGCCCAGCTCCATCATCTTTGACACCTTATCGAACGCCTCTCCTGCCGCATCATCTAACGTTCGGCCTAAAACTTCATATTGCTCCATGCCTTTCACCAGAACAAGCAGCGTGTGGCCGCCAGAGACAACCAAGGAGATAAAGGGGAATTCAAGATCTGGATGATTGACATAGACCGAGAACACATGCCCCTCAATATGATTGATCCCGACCCAAGGCAATTGGAGTGCGTATGCCAAGGCTTTTGCCGTGTTTAATCCGACCAAAATCGAACCAACCAAACCTGGCCCATAGGTCACTGCAATCCCTTCAAGCTGCGAAAATTCTAAATTAGCATCCGAAAGCGATTTCTTGATGATGGGCAGAATGAGGCGCATGTGCTCTCGAGAAGCCAATTCTGGAACAACCCCTCCGTACTGCTGATGGATGGTTTGCGAAGCGATGACATTCGAACGTAAGCCGTCTGGGGTATAAACCGCCGCTGCGGTTTCATCACATGAGGTTTCAATTCCCAAAACAATCATGGTCAATTGGCTCGCTTGGGATTATTTGATCTTTTCAACGACAATTTTAAATCGCTTTGGTTTGACATCGCGATAACGAACCCCTTTTGGAGTATCAATATATGCCAGATGGTTCTTGCTTTGTGAGGCCTTCACTTTTTGATAGTCAATATATGCTCTAATATCATTCTGCGTGACATTCAATAAAATATCAGCTCCTCCCTCCAAAACGAGAGACAAAGTAGAAGGCAACACCGTCACCCTCAAGTCCGGTGGCTGATTGATGACAGTCACCGGTACCTCCGATAGCGGCTTCTCCATCAATTTCTGGACATTGACATAAAGGTTTACCTCGCGAGTCAATAGGCGCAGATGCTCGATATCTGGCCTGATCAACCTGAGCTTTTCGGTTAAATTGCGGTTGATATTTTTATACCGACGTCGTTCAGTGAAAATCGCATCCACCCTTTTGAGCTCAGTGATCGGGATCATTACCTCAGCGGAATCGGGGATTAACTTAACATCATCAACGACGGTATAGCCAGGAACTGGGGTTACCTCAACATCAGGTACGATTGCAACCTTTGTGGTGATGAGATCCATAATAAGAATTTTCAAAGTTTCGGGGTGTACGATGTTGAGCACTTCGATATCGCTATCTCGAAGCAATTTCACCTGATTCTTATCCAATACAAGATTGGCTGATCGGAAAACATGGGAGACATCAAGGTTGTAAAAGATATCCTTTCTGAGCATCGTGGTGAGCAGTGAACGTCCCTTTCCCCAACAAGTGATTTTTACCTTGCTCGGGATATCAGAGCTAATCACTCGATTCGGCCCAAGATTCGTAATCCGAAGCGGAACATTCAGCTCATATCGGTAATTATCTTCCATCTTCACAAAAAACCATATCACGCTGGCCAAGGCAATTACCGCCAATTTAATTTTCAGATTGCGAACAATTCCAACATTCATCGGTTTCATCTCGATCCTTTGGCTCGCTTAACGTGAAAAGAGGGTATCAGGAACTAACTCCTTTTACCCTCTTCATATGATCGACCCGTGGTAGGAAAAGGATCTGGGCGAGGCGAAGATTCTTTATTTATGAGATTGACCAATCACTTTGCCGATACTTAGCTCACCATTGTCGATTCGAATATTAAAGCCACATTCTGGATTGGTGCAGACCCAGGCTTTATACATAATTGATGAACCCTCACGACCATAGTCTGATAAAGGAATGAGTACTCCAGTGGAGCATTTCAAACATTCTGGATAAGCAGTTTCCATCATAAAAGACCTCCCCTCACAATTTAACTAGTTCAAGTTTTAAAATCCCCAATGAATTGATATTTTTGTGCTATCGCCGTTGGATTTAATAATTCCATCCCTCCTTCAAGAAATGTGAATATCAGGTCTGACAACTCAAAAAATAATTTTCATCTTCCTCGCCCAAATCCAAATTCATCGGACCAATCCAATGTTCGCCCTTGGCTTAAAAAAAATTTAACATAATTTCTATATAAAGTCAATATATTTTTTGGATCAATACTTGTATTTGCCATTATGGTAGTTTCGTGTAAGGTGCAAACTGATTATTGTGTTCTTTTGGCATAATATCACCACAGCAGCCGTACCGATAAACCAATCGCCATGGAAATCGATAGCGAGGCAATAAGATTGATCATCAGAAGTTGACGGCTTGCTCTTCCATGAAGAATTAGTCTGGGGATAAAAGCAACTGGAATGAGAAAGAAGAACCAACCTCCGAAGATCATCCCTAAAGTGGAAAAGAACCGCTCAATATATCCGATGCGCCGTTTGTTGGCATTCGGAAAAATAATGGATTGTTCGGCTGTTGGTTGAGTCAATTGATGAATGAATTTTTTGACATAGTAAATAATCACTCCCCCGCCAAACATCGAAACCACCAAGCCAGTGAGCGTGATAATTACCTTTCGATTCAAATAGTAGTCGGCGACAAAACGGTTCGCGATCTGCGGTGAAGGAATGTGAAATAAATGATAGCATGTGAGCCAAATAAAAAAGATATGCAATATTTGATCAACTAAAAAAACAAACACCGAATCATTTAGCACATTCCGTGTGAGAACCAGTTTCATCCAGTCTAAAATAAAGTGAATGCCAAACAGAAACAAGATCGCCAGCCGGAAATTTGCAAACTCCAGAAATGGAAACGCAATGATGATGTTAGTGATCAACGAAATGAAAATATGAGGCAGGAGCCCCCATTTGTATTTTGATTTTAACGCAAAAATTTTATCTGACTGGAGTGGAAAATCCGCGATAAAATGCGCTAGGAGCAAGAGCCAGAATAAATTCATCGATTAGCGGTCCTGGGAACTATTATTGCGATCCATCATAATTGTCTCTCTGGAAAAACCGGCTTAAAATATCGATTGAGAGGCAAGTGCCCTGGGCAATTCAACGGCATTCGTTTTCTATTCTTTCACGACCCATAATTTGATCTTGGCTTCGACTTCGCTGTGCAATTTGATTGGGATATCGTAGATTCCCAATGCCTTGATGGGTTCATCAAGCAAAATTTTTTTGCGATCGATATCAAAGCCTTTTTCCTTTAGCAAATCGGCGATGTTTTGGCTGGTTACGGAACCGAATACCCGATCCTCCTCGCCAACCGCTACAGTGGCGGTACAAGAGACACCATTCAACTTTTGGGCAAGCAGCTCAGCGTTCTTCTTATCTTTATTAAGCTTCAGTTTAATTCGTTTTTGTTCTTCTTCTAAAATCTTTAGATTTCTCTGGTCAGCTTTCAGCGCCAAGCCTTGGGGGATTAGATAATTGCGCGCATAACCATCTTTCACTTCAATGATATTGCCAGCCGTTCCCAGAGATTCGACATCTTTTTTCAAAATAACTTTCATCAGCGATCTTCCCTCATGCAAATGGTTATCGACTCATTTCTGCCACATAAGGAATTAATGCTAATTGTCGAGCGCGCTTAATCGCTTTCACCAGCATCCGTTGATGCTTAGCACAGGTCCCTGAAGTGCGACGTGGAATTATCTTCCCTTGTTCGGTCGTAAAGCGCATAAGCTTTTTGTCGTCCCGGAAATCTATATAGATAGCATTCTCCTCACAAAAACGACAGATCCGTTTTTTCTTTAGCATAGCTGTTTGGTTCTCCTAGTTAAATCATCCTTCCTTGGCATCATAAATTTAAGTCCTTATATCCAAAGTCGTATTGCTCTAATTGCGGTTGCGTTACCGCTGGGGCTGAAGCATGATTGTCATTAATGATCGTTTCCGCCATTTCCGTTTCAGTGGGTTCATAGTCATATTCTTTCTCATCAAATGCCGTGTCATACTCATTTTCATCTTTAGAGGAACTTTTTCGATTAAGAAACTGAATGCGCCGGGCTTTAATCTCAACAACATTTCGGCTGGTCCCATCATCGTTCCGCCAGCTTCGGCTTTGCAGCTCTCCATCGATGATTACCGCGCTTCCTTTGCTCAGGTTTTCGTAGCAGCTTTCGGCCAGTTTATACCAGGCAACTACCCCAACATAACAGACATTTTCTCGCCATTGACCATTATTGTCCTTGAATTTTCGATTTGATGCGATGAAAAAGTTGGCCACTGGCGTTCCATTGGTCGTCTTTCGAAATGATGGATCACATGTCAAGTTCCCTGCAATGAGTACATTATTGATATCAGGCATTTTCAGATTCGACATCATTTAGAACCTCCCTGAAAATCATTTGGCCTCAAGTCATTTCTCCATTTTCATCAATTATGACGCTGCACGACTGATTCATCTGCATCTCCATGATGTGAAGAATATGTCTTCCCGAACGAACCCTTATTCGACGTTTGTTTCGGTGGCAAGCTCGACGGGTTCTTCTTCCGCTTCATCCAGCTCTTCGGTTTCGATCAGTTCTTCTAATTCTGGAATTTCTTTTTCTTCTGGAACCTGTTTTGCCATTTTGATCTGGTCCAAGTAGGTCAGAGCTTTTTTGCTCAAAGTTACCGTGAGATAGCGCAAGATGTTTTCATCCAATCGGTAATCTCGCTCTAAAATTTTAACCAGATTACTGGGCGCCTCAAAAATGATCTCCACGTAATAGCCATATTGGCGTTTTCTAATCTCATAAGCCAATCGCCGCTTTTCCCAACGATCTACATTGAGCACTTTACCACCATTGTTATTGATGATCCTGAGGATCTTTTCAATAGTGGCTTCGATCTCTTCGCTCTTTAAAAGTGAATCAATAACGACAACAGTTTGATAGGTTCTCAAATCATTTACCTCCTGACTAATTTCCTAATTCAAAATAATGGCGCGATAACTAGGGAAATAATGCTCATCAATTTTATCAAGATATTGAGGGATGGTCCCGATGTGTCCTTGAACGGATCGCCCACAGTATCTCCGACAACAGCAGCTTTATGGGAAGGAGACCCTTTGCCGCCAAGCGCACCGCTTTCAATATATTTTTTGGCGTTATCCCATGATCCACCCGCATTGGCCATAAAGATCGCCAACAACACGCCAGAGACAGTAGTTCCCGCCAGCACTCCTCCCAGCATTTGCGGCTTATTAAGGACCAAGCCGAAGAATACTGGAGTGAGTACAGCTAAGAGCCCTGGGGCGATCATCCGTTTGATTGCTGCTTTGGTCGCGATGTCTACACAGCGCGCATAATTGGCCTTTGTTTTTCCCTCGAGAAGGCCAGGAATTTCTTTGAACTGACGCCTCACTTCCTCGATCATATCGAAGGCCGCCCTTCCCACCGCACGTAGCGCGAACGATGAAAACACAAATGGCAGCACTCCACCAATGAACAAACCGGCCATTATCCATGGATCATCAATATCCAGGCTCAGGTTATGGCCAATTGCCCGAGCCGCGGTTTCACGGTACGCAGCAAACAACGCCAGGGCCGTCAACGCCGCAGAACCAATGGCAAATCCTTTACCGATAGCAGCGGTGGTATTGCCTACCGCATCCAATTTGTCGGTTCGGCTTCTCACCTCCTGAGGCAGTCCCGACATTTCGGCACACCCGCCAGCATTATCGGCGATCGGCCCATAAGCATCAATCGCCAATTGGATGCCGGTGATCGAAAGCATGCCCAACGCGGCAATGGCAATTCCATATAGACCGGCAAAAACGTAAGACACAATGATCGCAACCGCAATCGCAATGACTGGCAGTGCAGTTGAGAACATGCCATTCGCTAATCCAGCGATAATATTGGTTGCTGCCCCTGTTTCACTCGCCTTAGCAATCATTCGCGCTGGCCGGCGTGATTCTGCTGTGTAATACTCTGTCAGCAACCCGACAGCAATTCCCGCGATCAATCCTGCAACGATCGCACCATACACAGAATGAGCACCAACCATCAAATTTTCGCCAGCCCTCCATTGAACGGGTTCTGGAACAAAAAATCGAATCACGAAATAGCTAGCGATAAGCATCAGCAACCCAGCGATCCCCGTCCCAACATTCAATGCGGTTTGTGGGTTCCCCCCCTCTTTGGTCTTCACAAAAAAAGTGCCGATGATCGAAACAATAATTCCCATCCCTGCAAGCATCAAAGGCAGTATCACAAAATTGCTATGCCCAGCACCCGCTGCCAAAACCATTGCGCCGATAATGGCGCCAACATAAGATTCAAACAGATCTGCGCCCATCCCAGCGACATCGCCGACATTGTCTCCGACATTATCAGCAATGGTAGCAGGATTCCGCGGATCATCTTCAGGAATGCCGGCTTCCACCTTTCCAACCAAGTCCGCACCAACATCAGCCGCCTTGGTGTAAATGCCACCTCCCACGCGGGCAAACAAAGCGATGCTGGAAGCCCCCATTGCAAATCCCGATAGGATCGTCATCACTCGTGACAAATCAGCATTGGCCTTCAACCCACCATATAAATAGAACAGCAGGGTAATGCCGATGATCCCCAGCCCTACAACGCTCATGCCCATTACCGAGCCACCGCTGAAAGCGACTTTAAGCGCTGCATTCAAGCTGGTACGCGCTGCTTGCGTGGTTCGGTGATTGGCTGAGGTTGCAACCCGCATCCCAAAAAGCCCAGCTAAACCGCTACATAAAGCTCCCACAATGAACGACACCGCTACCAAACTTGTTCCCTGGGAGGCATTCCCCATTGCCAAAAGGATGGCTACTGCAATCACAAACACAGCCAAGACTTTATATTCTCGGGCCAAGAACGCCATTGCACCCTCGCGCACCGCTTGTCCAATCGACTGCATTGTCTCATTTCCAGGGTCCTGCCGATTAATCCAGCGTGACTTAATGAAAGCATACAATAATGCCAGCACACCGCTTGCTAATCCCAACCAGACCAACTCGCTCCGCACGCTTCATCCTCCTCATAAAATTTAAACCTTACCCGATTGTGATCTTATCAGTATCATAATTCATAACAGGCCTTTGATGCGATGCGCACCATCACCATATTAAAGCCAGGATTTTATTACTCCTCTTTTTTCTCAGTCACTGGTGCTTTCTCAGCTTCAGCAGCAGCTTCTACCACCTCTGGTTTCACTTCTTTTTCAACGGTTGGCGGTAATACGTTCACGATAGGCTGATCTAAGTCACCAACGATTGTGGCTTTTTCAATTGACAAAGAACGCGCGGTAATCGTATCACCGATATTCAGCTTCGTCACATCGATCTCAATCCGATCAGGAATATCCAATGGCAAACACTCAACTTCGAGTTCCCGGAGATATTGATGCAAAATTCCACCTTGCTGTTTCACCCCTATCGCTTCTCCGACCAGAACGATGGGCACATTGATAGTGATCTTTTCTTCGAGACTGACGCCTTGTACATCGATATGAACAAGCGTTTGTTTGACTGGATCCACTTGAACATCTTTTATGATGGCTTTTTGTTTGCGTTTCTTGCCAAGTTGAAAATCAATTAAACCGGATTCAGAACCTAAAATCTTTAACGTTTCTCTTTGATCGAGTGCTATCGGAATTGCTTTTTCGCCATGACTGTAAAAAATCCCAGGGATTTTCCCTTCTCTGCGCAATTTTTTAGCAAATCCCTTACCAGTTTTTTCACGGGGTTGAGCTTGCAATAAAAGTTCAGACATTCTCGTTCTCCATTCAATTCCTAAAATTTATCAATCAAATAAAATACTAATGGATTCCTCATTATGAATTCGCTGGATGGCATTCCCGAATAAATTCGCCACCGATATTACTTTTAATTTATCGAACATCTTTTTTTCATCCAACGGGATCGTATCAGTAACAACGATTTCAGAAAAAAAGGAATTTTTCAATTTTTCTGGCGCATTCCCAGACAAGATAGCATGGGTACACCCGGCATAAGCACCTTTTGCCCCCTCCAAAAACGCTGCCTCAGCCGCTTGCAGCATTGTCCCTCCGGTATCGACAATATCGTCGATAATAAGGATGTTTTTATCCTTCACTGAACCAATGATACTCATGACCTCCGCTTGGTTTGGCTTTGGTCGGCGTTTGTCCGCAATCGCAAGGGGAATATGAAGTCGTTTCGCATAAGCCCGGGCAAATTTGACGCCGCCAATATCGGGAGATAGCACCACCAAATCCTCTATCCCACGTTTCAAATAATAGTCGACCAAAATCGGTGCCGAATATAAATGATCCAGTGGGATATCAAAAAAACCTTGAATTTGGGCAGCATGAAGATCCATGGTCAAAACGCGATCTGCCCCAGCAGTGGTGATCAGATTTGCCACCAATTTCGCGGTGATCGCCACGCGCGGCTGATCTTTTCGATCTTGCCGGGCATATCCATAATATGGAATGACAGCGGTGATCCTTTTAGCCGAAGAACGACGCGCTGCATCGATCATGATAAGCAATTCCATCAAATTGCTAGATGGCGCATTGGTTGACTGAACGATGAAAACATCACAACCACGGATATTCTCATTATACTTCACCCAAATTTCACCATCGCTAAAGTATTGGATGCTGGAATCCCCTAGCGGGATACCCAAGTAATCGACAATCTTCTTGGCCAATTGCTTTCCATTCGTTCCAGCGAATACCTTCAAAGAATTGCTCATCAATTCAAGGTCCTTAGATAAAAAATGACGAGAAAACTTATGGAGCCAGCACCAAAACGATCTCAGGGGAACATAAAGTTTCCGTTTGACAGGTTGGGACATCACCCGTGATGTCGGCTCCAATACCGCTTTTCGTCATTCACCATACAATAAAGAGCTATCACAATCAAAAACAAGCTGGGGCGGGAGGATTCGAACCCCCGATACAGGGACCAAAACCCTGTGCCTTGCCGCTTGGCCACGCCCCAGTGTTGGACAATTCTAACATATTAATACAGCTCATCCTCAGAGGTGGACTCTTCGACTGGAGCTCCTGATTGCAATTTTCGATTGTACTCTTCAAGGATGACTTTTTCAATCAACTGACGAAACTCGTTGTTGATTGGATGGGCAATATCTCGAAAGGAACCATCAGACATTCTTCGACTGGGCATACTGACAAAATAGCCGTTTGCCCCTTTTATGACTTTCATTCCGCGGACAACAAACTGATTATCAAACGTTACATTAACAAAAGCTTTCAGCTTTTCTTCGTTGCGTAGGGTAACGTTGACTTCTGTTATTTCCATTCCTCTCTCCTGCAATACTAATAAAATCTAAAAATGGCTGCTTGCTTTGTTTTGGCTTCTTGTTGTCTACTCTATTGGAGCATGTTCCTATCATATTGCCCTTGGTTGCAGTTCCAATAACATTTGATAACAGAAAAAATTTGTCCCGTCTAATTATTTGTCCCCTACTCGTCTCCACTCCCGAAATCTCAAACTACAGATGGGTCGTTGTTATCATTGGCATTGCAACGATAATTTGGTAGGGCATAAATCCTGACCTCTCCACCGCCACCGCATCTGTATAATTATCAAACAATCCATAAATGGTTGATCCACTGCCCGACATACTAGCGAAAAATGCGCCTCGATCATATAGCATTTGTTTGATCTCGCCAAGCAATGGATAGCGCCGAAGAACCACCTCCTCTAAATCATTTCGAACGACCTTTCTTAGATCAGAAATTGTCATACCCTTGAAAAATAAGTAGGATAATTTAATACTTTTTTTTGTCTTTGTCAAGCTAAAATTATAATTACTAAATGCCCATCTTGAAGAAATTTCAATATTTGGATATACGAGAACACAAAAAAAATTAAATGGTAATTCAATCGGTCGAATTTGATCCCCGATCCCTGTGCCTAATGCTGTACCACCATACAAGAAAAACGGCACATCCGCACCCAGCTCTTTAGCCAGTTCATGGAATCGATCGAGCGATAAATCCAATCGCCAAAGGCGAGATAAGCCCCTTAAGACTGCCGCCGCGTCACTGCTTCCACCCCCTAATCCTGCTGCTAATGGAATGTGCTTATAAAGCCGAATCAAGACACCGTCATTCCGACCACTATGCTGGCGAATTAATTTTGCTGCCTGAACGCAGAGGTTCGATTCGCCCAAAGGCAGCCTTGCATCATTACTCCACAATTCGATCCCATGATGATCCGTTTTTTGGATTATTATCTCGTCATAAAGATCAATTTGTTGGAAAATCGTTTCAATCTCGTGATAGCCATCGGAACGTCTGCCTAAAATTTGGAGCCCAATATTGATTTTCGCATAAGCTCTCTCGTAACATTCCTCCATAATGGCGATCACTATTATTCAATGTCACTAATTTGTCAGAATAAGCTGTTACCCGAAAGCTATAAACAAGCATCTTCGCTGATAATAAACAAAAACTCCATTAAGATGGAGCTCACATTCGTTATGCAATTCATTTCGAACGATCTTTTTATTCGGTCAAAAATTAAGAATTTTTTTTGAATTTGTCAACATTTATTTCTCTCTCCGTACATTTATCTTGCAATCGTTGCTTTGTTTTTGTATCTTATCACACCAATGAATGAAACTGGGGTGGAGCTGGAGATGGAAAAGATATTTTTTATTTCGGATCTTCACATCGGTGCTGGTACCAGAAGCGAAGAAGAACTTAGGCTGAAGCGACTCTTTTCATTTTTTCATCATATCAATCAACCTGGCAATCAGCTTTTCATAGTTGGAGATCTGTTCGATTTCTGGTTTGAATATCGGCATGTGATCCCAAACCAATATTTCAATGTCCTTTATCGCATTCATCAGCTTATCGAGAGCCAGGTGACGGTTCATTTCCTCCCAGGAAATCATGATAGCTGGATTAAAGATTTCTTTGCCAAACATGTCAAAATGCGGGTTCACCCAGAAATGGCCGAGCTTGTAATCCAATCGAAAAAATTGTTATTGTTTCATGGGGATGGTATTTCCAAAAAGGATGTGGGGTATCGAATTCTAAAAAAGATCTTTCGCAATCCAGTAAACATATTTTTATATCGGTTGGTTCATCCTGATATTGGGATCCCGCTGGCAAAGCTAATGTCCCAGGGGAGTAGAAAGCATACCGCTGGGAAAATCCTTAATGATGAAGAAGACTACTGGAACTTCGCCATGGAGAAATTTCAATTGGGTTTCGATTATGTGATCGTCGGTCATTCTCATAACCCATTATTCAGGAAATTCGGAGACCAAGCGTTTTTAAATTTGGGGGACTGGATCAATCATTTTAGTTATGGGGAATTACATCGCGGTGAGTTAACTTTGCGCTATTGGAACAGTTGATTTTTCCTTGTCGTTTAATTCATGAATTTTGAGCATGCAAGGGAATAAATTTTCGCTGATTATAGCGAAACTTCAAATGAGAACATTTTTTTCTGGATTACCACTTCTGCCCGAGTGCCTTGATTGGGCTTGTTAGGCTCGTGATAGATTCACTAGGCTCTTAAAGCGAAAGCACTGTTGAGGAGCAAATGCGGAGATATAGACGAATTATGGAATTAAACAATTCTTCAAGTCCATCACAACAATTCTCCACACTAAACTTTCAAAGCTGGAAAGTCAGGATTGCAATCATATTCGGACTGTTGATATTGTTTCTTATTATTTATATCGCGATTTTGAGTCAGGACCTACCTTCGTTAAGTCAATTGGAGAACTACGATCCTGAGCTGGCGACCAAGCTTTACTCTCGGGATGGGGTGGTGATTAAAGAGCTCTTTACCAAAAAGCGGATCTTCATCCCGTTGGAGCAAATTCCGGACAACATGATTAAAGCAGTGTTGGCCACAGAGGACCGCATTTTTTACAAGCATTGGGGCATCAATGTAAAACGCTTTACTTACGTGATGTTGGTCAATCTCATTCATTTTCGTTATCAACAGGGAGCAAGCACCATTACCCAGCAATTGGCCCGACAATTATATTTGAATTTGGAAAAGAAAATCTCGCGCAAGATCAAAGAGTGGATCACGGCCATCCAGATTGAACGGACCTATACGAAGAATGAAATCTTGGAGATGTACCTGAACCAGATGAATTTTGGTCAGGGCAATTATGGGGTGCAAGCTGCAGCATTGGATTTCTTCGGGAAGAACGCACGAGATTTGACGCTCGAGGAATGTGCTTTGTTGGCTGGATTATTGCAGCGACCTGCCTCATACTACCCCTACCGCTATCCAGAGCGCGCCATGCAGCGGAGAAACGTGGTGTTGCATAATATGTTGGAGCAAAAATACATTACTCGGGAACAGTATGAGCAGGCTAAAGCCCAGCCGCTTCGATTGAAGCCTTATGATCCAAAGGCGATCTACGGGATCGCTCCATATTTCACTGAATATGTACGCCAGCAACTGCAGGATCGTTATAG
The DNA here is from genome assembly GCA_034506395.1 of candidate division KSB1 bacterium. NCBI lineage: Bacteria > Pseudomonadati > Candidatus Zhuqueibacterota bacterium. Next base: position 39,597 of record JAPDPQ010000001.1, read on the forward strand.
CATGGACCTTTATAAAGGGGGCTATTCAGTATATACTACGTTAGATACCAGAGTGCAAGCAGCAGCCGAGCGGGCGATGCAAAACCAGCTCCACCAATTGCAGAAAAAATTTAACAAACGGCTCATTTCCAGCAATCGATTTAAAAAATTGATTCCAGAAGAGGTTTTAGCCGAAATTCCTCTTGAGCGGCTTAAGAGCAATGAACGACTACTGGACTCGCTTTTAACAGAATATGTGCCAATTCAAGCGGCGCTGATCGCCCTTGATCCGCGGGATGGACAGATCTTAGCAATGATCGGAGGACGAGACTTTGAAAAATACAAGTTCAATCGTGCCCTTCAAGCAAAAAGGCAGCCAGGATCAACTTTTAAACCGATTGTTTACACGGCTGCGATTGATAATGGATATCCGCCATGTTACGAACTTTTGAACCAGCCAGTGGTGCTATATCTTCCAAACGGTGATCGATGGGCACCACGCAATTATGACAATTCCCAGGGCGGGCCAACTACGTTGCGTGAAGCCTTACGACGTTCGCTAAATCTGGTGACCGCTCGACTGGTCCAAGAACTTGTTCCACCGAAAACGGTAGCTGATTATGCAGAAAAATTGGGCATTACCACCCCTGTTCCGCCCTATGAGGCCGTTGCCCTTGGCTCGGCGGATGTAATTCTGGCCGAAATGACAGCTGCCTTTGGCGTTTTTGCCAATCAGGGAATTCTCACCAAACCCTTTGGCGTCTTGAGAGTCGAGGATAAATACGGCAATAAATTGGAAGAAAATAAGCCCGAAATCAAAGAGGTGCTTCGTAAGGAAACAGCCTATATCATGGCGGATATGCTCAGAACCGTTGTGGATCATGGCACTGGGGTCGCAGCCCGGACGACCTTTCATTTCTATCGACCCGCAGGTGGTAAAACTGGGACAACGAATGGTTTCACCGATGCGTGGTTCATTGGCTTTACCCCACAAATCGTTGCTGGAGTTTGGGTCGGCTTCGATGACCCAGCGCTGTCCCTCGGAGAAGGACAAGCTGGCGCTGTCGTTGCGCTGCCGATCTGGGCGCCGTTCATGAAAACCGCCCACGATACCCTCGAGCTCCCAGTACTCGATTTCGAAATGCCCCCTGGGGTGGTCCGTTTGGAAATCTGCAAAGAAACAAAAAAATTGGCGTCCGAATATTGTCCTGAAATCATCTCCGAGCTATTCGAAACCCGGTTTGCCCCGACCGAGCATTGCGATGTTCATACGGGATTCCATGACAGGAAAAAATCCCAGGAAAACATCCGCAAACGCATTCGCTTCTGAGGCCCAAGGCCTTTGGGAGACATTGCGGTTATATGGCCATTAATGTTTTCTAGGTCAAACAATCAGTGATTTGCAATGAATTGCGCCCGCTCCACCCCTTCGACCAGCACATTGACTCCGTCCTAGCTTGCGCAACTCATTCGGATCGCGTGAATTATTTGTAGGTCAGAAGTAGCAATCCTTTATTTATGAAGAGGGATGGAATAGTTTTATCCGCCTCACCTTCGAATTGCAAAGCTCTCGAATTTATTGATACAAAAAATCTCTCGGGAAAACTATTTTATGATTCTTCATCCCTAACTTGTAGAGCTCTGCAAATTGAGCAAATTGCCTATAAGCAAATGTCCCTCTGCTGACGCATGACTCGCATTTATTTAAACACCCAATAAGTTAGCAGATCCCTACCTCTCCAGGGATGATATCGATATTGCGATATTTTTGAGCTATGAAGGCAATCGCAGGTTAGTGAATGGAGCCCAATATCAATCTTGGGACCTGACATGGTGCTTCATCAATTTCAATTGCCGATCGTAAAGCGTGTTCAATTTGCTCAGCATTCATCACTTTTGAGTGATAGATTTCAGCCAAAGGCTCACCGCGTTCCACGCGATCACCGACTTTATGGCACAAAACGATCCCCGCGGTGGGATCAATGGGATCTCCAATTTTTGCCCGACCAGCGCCGAGTTCCATGGACAACAAGCCGATCTTCAGCGCATTTATCTCGTGAACATAACCTGATTTGGTGCTGAGCACGGTTTCATGATATTGGCTGAAGGGATATCGAGCAGGATTTTCAACGACTGAAATATCACCTCCCTGGGCAGTTACCATCTCAATAAATTTATTATAGGCAGCTCCATTGGCTAATAAAAATTGCAATTGATCAGAATGATGAATTGGCTTTCCCGCCAATCGCAGCATCTCTGCCGTGAGCGCCAAAGTAATTTCAACTAAGTCATTTGGGCCACCACCATGCAATGTATCAATTGCTTCTTTAACCTCCAGCCAATTCCCAACCGCATAACCTAAAGGCTGATCCATGGCCGTCATCATGGCCGTAGTGGGCAGGCCGAAGCTTTTTGCAATCGAGATGAATGTCTCGGCTAATTGGTTCGCTCGGTCAAATGAGCTAAAAAATGCTCCACGACCAGTTTTAACATCCAACACCAGGGCCTTTGCACCTTCTGCGATCTTTTTGCTCAATATGCTGGCAACAACTAAAGGGATCGATGGCACAGTTCCTGTGCGATCGCGTAACGCATAAATCTTTTTGTCCGCCGGGACAATCTCATCGGTTTGCCCAATCATGGCAAGGCCGATTTTTTCAACTTGTTGAACGAACTCTGTCAAGCTCAACTGGGTTCGAAAGCCGGGGATCGATTCTAATTTGTCCAATGTCCCACCAGAATGGCCCAATCCACGACCAGACATCATGGGAACTGCTACCCCTGCCGCGGCGGCCAATGGGGCCAAGACCAATGACACCTTATCACCGACCCCTCCAGTGCTGTGCTTATCGACAGGCATCCGATCTAAATGGCTGAAGTCTACCGTCCGGCCCGATTGAACCATGAGCTTGGTCAATGCTTGAGTCTCTTCTATGCTCATGCCCTGAAAATAAATGGCCATCAATAAAGCGGCCATTTGGTAGTCTGGGACCAAACCAGCGACATAGCCATCGATTATTGATTTCAACTCTGCCTCTGAAAGGTGAGATCCGTCTCGCTTTTTCACAATCAATTGTTCAATATTCATCGTTCCTCTTCCTTTTTCCAAAAAACAAAGAAGCAATCAAACAACGATTGCTTCTTTAATTTTGTTTTCATTCTATAGCTCTATTTCGTGTCAACTAAGAGCGCTCAATTGCTTAATCTCCTCAACAAATTGATAAGCCAGTGCATTGGCTTGGTCCATGGTTTTCGCCTCAGCGTAGATTCGGATAATTGGCTCTGTATTGGACGGTCGAATTTGCACCCAGCGATCGGGCCATAGGATCTTCAAACCGTCCGTCAGATCGAGACGCTGGTTATTGTATTTATTGGTCATCGTCTTCAATAACTCGCCAATATTCACATCGGCCAATTCAATGCGACTCTTAGCGATCACATATTGCGGCAAAGATCGTTGCAATTCGCCAATAGAGCCCCCAAATTCAGCCAATTGCTGCAAAGTTAAGGCAATTCCCACTGGTGCATCTCGGCCTAAATGAAGCTCCGGCAAGATAACTCCTCCGTTTCCTTCCCCACCGATCACCGCCTTCACTTCCTTCATCTTTTTTGCGACATGAATTTCCCCAACTTTGGTTCGAAACACCTCAGCGCCATATTTGGCAGCAATTTCGTCGATCGCCTGGGTGACCGAGACATTGACCGCCACTGGCCCGTGTCTTTTTTGAAGCACATAATTCACAGCTAACGCCAAAGTATACTCCTCGCCCAGGGGATTGCCGTGCTCATCGACAATGGCGAGCCGATCGACATCCGGATCCACTGCAAAGCCCAGATCGGCACCAGTGCGCTTCACTGTCTGGCATAATTCTTTGAGATTCTCTGGCAATGGTTCTGGTGGATGCGAAAATAACCCAGTTGGATCCTCATTGATAAATATCACATCGCATCCCAGGCGTTGCAATAATTGGGGTAAAATGGTCCCACCTGCTCCATTCACACAATCTACGACAACCCTAAATTTCCGGGCAGCTATCTTCTCTGGTGAAATCAAATCTAATCGCAAAATGGCATCGATATGATGCCGAATAGCGGTGTTATTAAGTTCGATCTTTCCAATTTGATCCCAAGGGACAAAGCGAAATTCTGCTTCGTCGGCAAGCTGAATGACTTTCTTGCCTTGTATCTCATCGAGGAACATGCCAGAGGCATCGATCAATTTCAACGCGTTCCATTCGATTGGATTATGGCTGGCTGTGATGGCAATGCCTCCACGCGCCTTAAAATGCTCCACCGCCAATTCTACCGTTGGCGTTGGGCAAATGCCGATATCAATTACATCGCATCCCATGGCCGTCAGGCCAGAGAGCACCGCATGCTTGACCATGGGTCCAGTGATTCGGGAGTCTCTTCCTACCACCACCTTTCCTCCACCCAAATAAGCCCCGAATGCCTGGGCGTATCGGAGGACCACCTCTGGGGTTAACCCATCTCCAACCACGCCTCTTATTCCCGAGATGCTAACCATTAATTTCGCCACTTCAACCTCCGTTGCAGTTTGTTATCAGCCAGTGCCATTTTAGAACCGATTATAATGAACAATATCGCTTAATCTTCTTTTAGGGACATGCAGAACACCTTGATCGTCCTTCCAATATTTAATTGAATCTTTCACTTCTTCCACTACTGGCGACTCATCGGGATAGCCCAATGCCACTACCGAGTCGATTTGATAATGCTGGGGGATGTCAAAAACCGATCTCAATTGATTCCGATCGATCGATCCCAGCCAGCAAGATCCTACATTTTCTTCCAGGGCTGTCAGGATCATGTTTTCGATAGCCGCGGCTGCGTCCACGCTGCCGTTCCCCGATTTGATCTGAGTATTGACCAACACCACAATATACGCCACTGGACGTTTTCCTTCAGGGGGATTCCCCGCAGGAGCAATATAACCTGCCCATTTCAAAGCAGGAAATACCTTGTTCACCATCTCCGGATCATCGACAATAATGAATTCCAATGGCTGCAGATTTGCCCCCGATGGCGCTAATCGTCCTGCGTTGACTAATTTTTCCAATAGCTCCAAAGAAAGCGGTTCTTGTTTAAACCGGCGAATCGTTCGACGCTTCAGAATTATCTCATAAACGCTCACTTTTAACTCCTATTGATTGGCAAAAATTAGTAAATGATATAAACGAATATCAACGCTATCTGAGACGGGCCAAAATCAATTGCAAGGATAATTCAACCCGGATCAGTATTCTCCGAGCCGCCTTTCTTTTTTGCCGGATATAAGCATAGATTTTCGCCTGGATTCCTGCATTCGCAGAAATGACATCATGTTATCTGAATTCGATTTTTATATTAGAAACAAATTAGTGTCTGAACGAAAACTTACCTCTCTGTCATTTCGATTGCAGGGCGAAATCTTCAAAAGAATCTCAAAGTAGTAAGATTCCTCCCTTCGTTCGCAATGACATTTTTAATTCAAATTTAATGGTTTTCATTCAGGCATTGATTAATTTGACATTGAAAATTTTGCCGCAGCAAAATATATTGAAAATTTGGTCGAAAATCAATAGTAAATTTGAACCTCTATTCTGAGTGAAACCGATCGATTAATAGCCCATGCCGCACTCCCCTATCGCTAATGATCACTGACTTGCTCTGCATCTGTTTCATTATCGCCGAGACAATCATCCCACCAGCCAGAATCACATCCGCCCGATCAGCAGGCAGTCCAGGCATCCGCTTGCGTTCGGCAATGGTTTTTGATTTCAATGCGCTCACTAGCGTAGTGACGTCGTGATATGAAAGCTGCAATCCATGAATCAGATTTGCTTGATAACGACGCAATTGGTGCTGCATTGCGCCCAGGGTGGTCATCGTTGCACCGACACCCACCAGAACGCTGATTGGCCCGGACCATGGAATCGCTTGGAATGCTGCTTTGATAGATCGATCAGCCAATTGAACTTCCTCATCGGTCACAGGATCTGAGATCAAAATTTGCTCCGTCAACCGCACCACACCGATATTCAAGCTGATCTTACCTAATAGTTGCCGATCCTGGCTGAGAATGAATTCGGTGCTCCCGCCGCCCACATCGAAGATAAGCCACCGTGCTTTCGGGACAGGCAAACTGGAAATAACCGCCAGCCAAGAGAGGCGCGCTTCCTCTTCACCATCGATGATTTGGATGTTCAAATTAGCTTCTCTGCGCAACCGCTCAACGAAATCTTGTGCATTAGCAGCAGTGCGCAGCGCCATCGTACCGACTGCCAGAATGTGATCCACTTGTTGCTCTCGGGCAATGCCCAGAAACTTCTGAATTGCAGCGATGCTGCGTTCCATTGCAGCAGTATTGAGAAGACCGCTGCTATGCAATCCTTGCCCCAATCGTGTTACCTGAGAGGTATCCAGCACCGTTTCCCAATCTCCGTGGGCATTCTTTTCGGCAATCAGAAATTTTATCGCGTTGGTCCCAATATCGAGAACCGCTGCTCTTCGGATCTCCAAAGCCATGTTCCTCTCAACGAATTAATTCCACCGTTTCTCTCTGATCACTGATCACTAAAACCCCTTTCATCTATTCCTCCCCAATTTCTTTTCCCAGAAAATTGCGAAACCAGAATTGAACATTCTCTCGCGTAGAATGATTTCGCTTTGTCCCGCCAACACCATGTCGAGCATTTGGATAGAGCATCAATTCAAAATCTTTATCAAGGTCCTGAAGTTTGCTGATAAGCTGAATGGTATTTTGCATGTGAACGTTATCATCCATGGTCCCGTGTGTGATCAAAAGATGTCCTTTGTATTTATCGGCGTGAGTGAGCACTGAACCAAATTCGTAGCCCTGAGGATTTTCGTCAGGCCGGTCCATGTAGCGTTCCGTATAAACGCTATCGTACAATCGCCAATCGACCACAGAATATTCGGCAATTCCATGGGTGAAGTAGTCCGCACCATAGGTCAACGCCATGCATGTGGTGTAACCGCCATAGCTTCCCCCGGCGATACCGATACGATTGGGATCAATAAAAGGCTGGCTGCGCAACCATTTTGCCGCCTCGATGAGATCATTCATCTCCCATTTCCCCAGATTGCGATGCATCAGCGCCACTCCTTTTTTTCCGAAATGACCTGAGCCACGATGATCGACGCTGATCATGATGATGCCATGTTGCGCAAAATAGTGCCATCTCAACGATGGGAACGAATTCGACACAGTAGCGGCGGCCGGACCGCCATAGATCTGAAACAGAACTGGGTAACGCTGAGAAGGATCGAAATTCGGTGGCAAGACCCAAATAGCGGGTAAATCATAGCCATCGCCGGATGGGATGCTAAATAATTCCACCTTGCCCAGATCATATTCGTCAAGTAGAGGTGTCCTTTCGGTCCCGAGCGTACGGATGATTTTTCCTTCGGTATCGCAGAGATCGAGTTGGCTCGGATGATGAATACTTTGATGCCGATCGATAAAATATTTTCCGCCCGGCGCAACTTGGCATCGGTGGCTGCCAGGGGTTTTTGTGAGTCGCTTCAAATTTTTACCTTTTAAATCGACGACATAAAGATGGTTTTCGGTGGAGCGCTCTTTTGACCCATGGAAATAGACTAGATCATTCGCCTCGTCCACCAGCGCTATATCATTCACATTCCACTCACCGCTGGTCAGCCGCTGTTTCAATTGACCATCCAAGTCGTGATAATAAAGATGTGCCCAACCGTCTTTATTCGAGCGAAGCAACATCCCTCTGCCGTCTTTGAATAAATAGAGATCCTCAAAAAACTCAACCCAGCTATCCTGATGCTCTTGATAAATCAGCTTGATTTGACCGGTATTGGGATCAGCCGAGTAGATAATCAATTGATCCTGCCCACGATTCATCCATTGAAACAATAATTGTTTGCTATCTGGCGTCCAAAACGGCCAGGCCACATAGTGATCCGCCCGCTCATCGAGATCGACCCAGACCAGCTTGTTCTGATCGAGATGATAAATTCCCAGCCGGACATAAGGATTTGGATCGCCTGCTTTGGGATAGCGAGTGATCTCAAGTTCGCCATGCACACCATCAGCCCGATAGAGCGGGAAAGTCGGTACAGGGCTATCATCGAATCGCAGGAACGCGATCATGTTGCTATTCGGCGCCCACCAGAATGCTGCATAGCGCGAGGCTCGGCCTAAGATCTCTTCATAATACACCCAAGAGGCATAACCATTGTAGACCGTCTCGGACCCATCACAGGTCAGTTGGCGCTCAAGCCCGCTCTCCAGGTCCAATGCGTAAAGGTTATTTTGTCGCGTATAGGCAACATAGCGCCCGTTGGGCGAAAACTTCCCATTTTTCTCTGGAGCTGGTGTGGCAGTGATCTGTCTGAAGATTCGTTTCAAAGGAGAATAATAATAAAGATCATTTTCAGAGTTGAAGAGAAAACCGCTGTAATCCTCCAAACGATCTTCAAAGCTTTGCAACGAAAATCCCTCTGACAGGAGATCCTTGTGCTTCTCCTCGTCAAAATAAATCGATGACTCTCCAGTGCGGGCATTGACTCGCAGCACCTTCCGAGTCGCTTTTGGACCTGTTCCAACTATTTGCCACTCCAGGTAATGTTTCTCATCCAGCCATCCAACGATCATGGGCAAATTTCCCAACAATTTTGGCTCAGCTCCTTTGAACACCTGGTTGAACGTGAGTCGCTTTTTTTGTGCCCAATTGTCCGAATAGGTCATTCCAAGTAATGAAAAAGTAACGAGCCAGAAAATAATCTTACCAAATCTCCCTTCCATGGTCACCTCTTTGAATTTCGATCAAAATTAATATCGGCAAATATAAGTGGAACTTTGCTAGGCCTAATTCTTTCGATTGGCCTAATAATAACGAAAATTATTTTTAATTTCAAGCATAAAATCCCTCATCAGAAAAAAGATCACGAAATGGAATTTCATAATTAGATGTCGTTTCTCAGTCACTTAATTAAAAAAAATCGAATGGAGGATTTCAACAATTGATCTTCATCGAACCTTATTCTTGCTTTTTTAAATTTATTTTTGTACATTTGCCATCGCTTTAAAATTGTGGTTGATCATTTCTATACGGATTGATGGAATGAAGCTGAATCGACTGAAAGTTGCACTATTGTTCACATTGGTGATACTTTGCACTGGATGCGACCTGACAACCAAATGGTTGGCTGCTCAACATCTCCAATGGGCCAATCCCGTGACCATTATTCCCAATTTGATCGAACTTCGCTATACGGAAAATGAGGCCATTGCGTTCAGTATGTTGCGTTCGATCGATTCTGGGACGCGGAGGTGGATCATCTATTCGCTGTCCACTTTTGCGTTGATCTTCCTTGTGCTGATGATTTGGGAGGTACGAAAAGATTCATTCCTGGGATTGACAGCGTTGATGCTGATTCTCTCGGGTGCAATTGGCAATCTGACCGAACGGATCTTCCGCGGCTATGTGATCGACTTCATTCACCTCCATTATTATGATCGGTTCAGCTGGCCAATCTTCAACGTTGCGGACATTCTGATCACCTGCGGCGGAATTCTATTGGCAATCCTGATGCTCCGCAGAAAGAAAAAACATACTGAATAATTTGGCCACTATCAATTGGATGAAACAATATAATAATCGGCACGCCATTGCTGCCGCCAATTTGATGTCATTATTAAAATGATTTTTTATCGTTTTTTGAAACGATCTTTCCCCTCCAAAATCGCTCTATGCATCCTTTTCGCGCGATTCGAGCGGTGAACTCATGATCATTTCATCTCGATAATGCAAATGGGGCATAGGGGGATCAATCAAATTCATTTGTGTAAACCATGGTTTCTTCGTGAAGAGGCAATGATGATGGATTTCAGCGTTGTTCCCACAGCACCAATTGATGTCGATCAACTAAAAGCTCAATTGATAAACTTATGCGACCAATTCAATATTACCCGATTTGAACCGGATGACATCGTTGAACTCATTGAAGATGGAGAGACTGTCGACTGGATTATCAGTCAATTGCGATTGGATAATGCGGAACTGGATGGGGCGCAATTCGAATCAGTACTAAATGGGCTGGCATCGGTCCTTGCCCCTCCAAAAGAAGCGGAATTGATCGAGGAAGCGGGGGTTGAGGCTGGTGAGGAACAGCCTGAAGTCGGCGAGGTGGAAGAAACGGAGGCAGCAGAGGCGATCCCAAGCATTGATCTTTCGCAGCTTGATCTCGGACAATTGGCCCCTCAGCTGGAAGAGTTGATGGGCGCGAAGTTGCCTCCTGGGATTAATTTGAAACAGATCCAAAAAATGATGGCCTCTCCTCAGGGCGCTTTTTTGGCCGATTTCGGATTGTTCTGTCAGGAGCAGGGGTTCGATATGAACGCCATATCGGATCCAAAGCAGCTTGAGGCATTGAATGAGCAATGGATGGCAACACCGAGACCAGCCTTTGAAGGCAAAACTCCTGCCGAAGTCGCCCGAGAAAACCCAACGCTTTATTCGTTTAAAAAAGTGGAAACATACCGCCGAACCGAACCGCGCATTGGCAGAAACGACCCTTGCCCCTGCGGTAGTGGGAAAAAGTACAAAAAATGTTGTGGGAAAGGGAAATGACGAATTGAAACTTTTCAGATATCATAAATCACAAATCCCTTAGCAGCAGGCGACGATGATTTTTAGGGAAAAAATGCTGGAAATTGAATCAAGATAGGCCATAAATTATCACAAATCCCTTCTCTCCATGCCAGGGCATCAGTTATGGTCAAAGTTTATTGTGCTTCTTTATATCGCTATGAAATTATCAGAGTCCGAAAGCACCTTGTTTTTTAATTTGTACCATCCTTTGCTGCTGTTTGCAAATCAGCAATACCCAGTGATCAACGACGTGTTTACTGTGGATGGGTTGCGAAAAAAGTCTTCCGAGCAGTTGAGCGCGCTGCGACAGGTGCTCTACCAGTATCCAATTTTATTCGATCAGTTCGTTGCTGCGAATCCATTTCATTTTTTACCGCATGAACTGGAACTCATCAAAAGCTGGCAACGTTGGATCGTTGGGCGTTTTTTTATTTTCAGGGAGACCAATTATTACACCATTTTTCTTTCGAACATTCGGCCAATCCGAGCTTACGCGGTTCTGGCGCTCAACTCCCGATTCTCTGAAATCTTTGCTGCCTCTTTGCCCGTTTATGTTGAAACAGCTCTATTGCCCTTTCGCGACAAAATAATCGCTGATGGAATCTTCAGCTATTTTCGATTGCAATTCAGCCATGGCTTCATCCGTAAATTGCATCAATCCTATATGGAGGCGATTGATCACGAAGGCATCATCACATCACTTTAATCCTTTAGATCATTTTGGGATCGAGTTTTCAAATCCAAAGTAGATTCGACCTTCATTCCAAAAATTTCATACCGCTTACTTCGCAGCACACCCTTAGCTGTGATCGAAATCGATCGTTTAATATCTGGTAGTGCCAATTTCATGCGGTCATTAGCTTTTCATTTCATCATTTCTTGCTATTTTAGCATTCAGCGGCGAGACCATTCTCCGATGACCCTTGCTCAGCCACAAGCTGCGTTTGTTGTCGGTTTGCAATTTAGATCATGTTTAGGGTTTTGAGGAGAAAGATGCCCAAGGAGATAGTAATGATCGATCCAAGGGTGGTCATGACGATGATGTTGCCGGCCAATTCGCTATTGCAGCCCATTGCTTCCGCCATAACAAAGCTGACGATGGCGGAGGGGGTGGCGAACAAGAGAAATACCACCCCCAGGTCCTGACCAGAAAGACCCAATCGAAAGCCCAGCACTGCGATGGTTGCAGGGATAATGACGATTTTCAAAATGGTAGCGACCGCCGCCAATCGCGCATCTTTTTTGATTTGCTCAAAATCCAATGAACCGCCGATCCCGAGCAGCGCCAGGGGCAATGTAATAGCCGCCAGGCTATTGATGGTTGTGATCAAAAACTGAGGTAACTCGATGTCGAAATACGAAAATGGCAGGGCGATGATGGTCGCAAGGATAAGTGGGTTGGTGAAAATTTCGGACAACATCTGCTGGAGCGTCAACTGTTTGTCGGCCCGGATCGGTACCGTCAATGCGATGATTGCCAGAATGTTATAGAGTGGCATGACGAACGCCAACAAAATGGCCGCCTTACTCAGCGCTGCCGGACCAAACATGTTAGCGATCAGGGCAAAACCGATAATTGCAAAATTGCTGCGAAAACTGCCTTGAATAAATGAAGCGCGATCCCGACCATTATTTGACAACCCCAGAGAGATCAGCCAGCTCAATGCAAAAAAAAAGAGCACACTGAGATAAACAAACAGGATCAGCTTTAGGCTGAAAGTCATTTTCAAATCGGTGCGCGAAAGGCTCTCGAATACCAGTGCTGGGGCGGCAACGGTGAACACGATTTTCGAAGAGATGCTCACAAAATTGCCATTGATTAACCCCTTTTTCTTCAATCCATATCCCAAAAAAATAATCAAGAATACCGGGGCCACCCCATTGAATGAGAAAATCAGATTTTGCATCGAAGGTTCTCTATTTCTCTCAAGGATTTTCATCGCGACAGATCGGTTGAAAATCCTCATTGTAAAATATTCTGTTTTTGCTCCAAATAATAAATATAATTCTCGAAAGAGACATCGGAGGGCACACGATGATCGACCATCGGGATATAGCCTCCCTGGTCTACCAGCGGAGCAATTCGCTCCAGCTCCCGATCGATGGCTTCTTTGCCTTTGATCAATGCTGTTTTATCCACACCGCCCATTAATAATATCGCATTGCCATATCGCTGTCGCAGCAGAACCGGATCGGTATGGAGCGCCTCGATCGGAAACATGCAATTGATCCCTGCCTCCAACCAACCAGGCACTAACTCATATATACAGCCATCGCAGTCAAGCACATTAATATCGACGCCATATTTTTGCAGCGCTGCCGTAACCCGTTTATAGCGTGGCACCATCAGTTCCTGAAACAGCTTGGGCGAAATCAACGGCCCGCGATTATAACACATATCCTCCCACCACCAGGCCATATCGACTCGAATTCCTGGGAGACTTTGCTCGATCAGCTGCAGTGTCAATTGGGTCAGATGCTCCATCATCTCTTCCACCCAGTCGCGATCAGTCATGATCGCAATAGACAGGTTTTCCATCCCCATCCAGTTTCGGAGAACGCCATAAAGGGAGCCGGCATCGAATCGGATTGGCATCCCGATCGCATGAGCTTCCACCACGGCTGCTCGAACATCTCCGATTCGCTCAGCGAAATTCGGATCGAGATGCTCAGTTCGATAGCGTTCCCAATCTTCCCGGGTCTCAATACCGAATTTCAGATAGCGAGGGATGGTCTCACCAAATTTTGGTGACTGACAGATGATCCCTTCTTCATTTTGATAGACCCTGTAGTCGGCTCCTTCCTCTAATACACGGTAGTCGAACCGCGGACAAAGGCCATTTTTAGCAGGTAGCCAGGGGATAATCTCTACGCCCTCCAACCCCAAATATCGTTCGACATCTTGGTTCGTTTTCACATGAACTGGCAGACCTTGCGTATGCCATTTCTCGATCGTCTCATCCCAATAGCCGAATTCCATATTAGGAACGCGATCTGGCTTTTGCCAGTGCATCACTCTATAAAAACGTTCTTGGGTCGTCATTTTCGTCTCCAGTCATTGGTTTGACTTTAGCCGTCTGCAAGATTCCAAAATGCTACCCTGGGAATGTAGACACATCTGAATTTGCCGTTCAAAAAAATTAACGATGATCTTGCATTCGGAGCAATGTTTGGATCGATTTGAATCGCTTAATATAGTGCTCTCGCCCTAAAATAGCAAGCAAAACTTTCTGTTTGATCCAAGCCATATGAGACAAAAGTTTTCCTTGAAATTTTGGTTTTTTTTCTTAAATTGAATCTATAAGCATATCGATCTCGATAAACTGCTCTCCATTTTTATGATGAGCAGAACTTTTTGCAATCTCAAGGAATGATAGATCGAAATATTAGGATTGGAGCAATAGAACGAATCGTCAAAATAGGAGCGAATATCAGTGACGCCGAGAGTTGAGAAATTAAGAAGACAAAGCCTGGAGACTCCGACATCGATTACAGCAGAGCGAGCGGTTTTAATCACCGAATTCTATCGATCGCATGATGCATTGACTATCTCAGCGCCGATGCGCCGGGCATTGGCGTTCAAATATCTGATGGAACATAAAGCCGTTTGCATCAACGATGGTGAGTTGATCGTTGGCGAGCGCGGACCGGCTCCTCGGTCAACCCCAACATTCCCAGAGATCTGCTGCCATACGATTGAGGAGCTTGAGATCCTCAATTCGAGGGAAAAAGTGAGCTACGCGGTCTCTGAAGAAACCAAGCGGATTTATCGCGAGCAAATTATTCCCTATTGGAAGGGAAAGACTATTCGGGAAAAGATCTTTGAGGAGATGACCGATGAGTGGAAAGCGGCCTATCGCGCTGGGATTTTTACCGAGTTCATGGAGCAACGCGCTCCTGGTCATACAGCATTAGATGACAAAATTTACTTGAAAGGCTTTTTGGGATTTAAGAAAGAGATCGAAGAGCAACTGAGTCGATTGGATTATCTAAACGATCCGGAAGCGTACGAGAAGCAGGAACAGCTCAAAGCCATGGCCATTGCTGCGGATGCCATCATTCGCTATGCCGAACGACATGCCGAACTCGCCCAACAAATGGCCCGCAAAGAATCTGATCCAGTCAGGAAACGCGAACTTGAGCAAATTGCAGAAATCTGCGCCTATGTCCCAGCCAATCCGCCACGAACCTTCTGGGAGGCGCTGCAGGCGTACTGGTTCACCCATGTTGGGGTGATTTCGGAATTAAACACCTGGGACGCCATCTGCCCTGGCCGATTCGATCAGCATTTTTATCCGTTTTACAAAAAGGACATTGAGTCTGGTCTATTGTCTCGAGAGGCCGCTAAGGAGCTTCTGCAATGCTTCTGGATCAAATTCAACAATCAGCCCGCCCCTCCAAAGGTGGGCGTCACTGCTCAGGAGAGCGGGACTTATAACGATTTTGCGCTGATTTCGCTGGCCGGACAAACGCGCGATGGAAAAGACGGTGCCAACGAGCTCTCCTATTTATGCCTCGATGTATTGGAGGAATTGCGGCTGGTGCAGCCCCACTGTTGCGTTCAATTGAGCCAGCAAAATCCCGATCGCCTGCTGAAGCGTGCGCTCGAGGTCAATCGCACTGGTCTGGGTCAACCCTCGATCTTCAATCATGACGCCGTGGTCCAGGAGCTTATTCGCCAGGGCAAATCTATCGAAGACGCGAGGACCGGCGGCACCAGTGGGTGTGTGGAGACCGGGGCATTGGGCAAGGAAAATTACAATCTCACCGGCTACTTTAATATGATGAAAGTGCTGGAAATCACGCTCCACAATGGCGTCGATCCCCGTACTGGAGAAAAGATCGGGATCGAAACCGGGGATCCCACTCGATTTGAAAATTTTGAGCAATTATTCGAGGCTTATAAAAGACAGCTTCGGCACTTCATCGACATTAAGATCCGAGGCAATAACATCATCGAAAAAATCTATGCGCAATATATGCCCACGCCGTTTCTTTCATTGTTGATTAGCGATTGCATTCAACGTGGTAAAGATTATCACAATGGCGGAGCGCGCTACAATACAAGCTACATCCAGGGCGTTGGTTTGGGCAGCATTACGGACGCCATGAGCTCATTGAAATATCATGTTTACGATCATCGCAAGCTCACCATGGAGCAGATGCTCAGCGTCCTTAAAGATAATTATGAGGGCCATGAAAGGATTCGGCAGATGATGCGCTATCAGACACCCAAGTACGGCAATGACGATGATTATGCCGATGAGATTATGAAGCGGGTATTTGAAGCCTACTTTGAAGCGATCGATGGCAGGAAAAATATGAAAGGAGGAACTTATCGCATCAACTTGCTCCCGACGACGGTTCATGTCTACTTTGGCTCAGTGGTGGGAGCAACTCCCGATGGTCGAAAGGCAGGAGACGTACTCTCTGAAGGGGTGTCTCCAGTTCAGGGGGCGGATCGAAACGGTCCAACAGCAGTGATTAAATCGGTAGCCAAAATCGATCATTTACGCACGGGCGGCACTTTGCTGAATCAGAAATTTTCACCTTCGCTACTGAGCAGCGATAACGGACTCGCTGGACTCGCCCATTTGGTACGATCTTATTTTAAAATGAACGGACATCACATCCAATTTAATGTGGTGACCGCTGCTACGCTCCGAGCGGCTCAGCAGCACCCAGAGAAGTATCGCGACCTGATCGTTCGGGTGGCAGGATATAGCGATTATTTCTGCAACTTGAATAAAGGCCTGCAGGATGAGATCATCGCCAGGACCGAACATCAAAGCTTTTAGTTGTCGACCTCAATGAGCTGTTTCACCTCTTATTTCAAAACGAAACGGGTGATGACCAAATTATCAGACCCGATTTCTATCGCGCGACCAATCGAGTAGCTGTCAGTTTGTTTTTGCCTTGGCATTGATTGAATAGGAACTTTTTGCCAGAATTCATTGGTAATAGACCACGATGGCCTTGATCAGCCCAAACAATTTTTTATGAAGTTCCCATGGGATACCATCGACTGACATAGCTGGGTGGCCAAGTTTGCCGTCAACGGCGATTCCAGTTTGAAAATAGCTCTCGATGAGTTTCGTTTCCGCAGCTTCATCGAAAAGCTCGAGAAACTCATCGGCTCGATTCAGACAGAGATATAACCCAGCGATCAGTGCATAAGCTGCCCAATTGGACACTCCGGCCACGATAGTCGCATCGGCTGCCACGCGACAGGCAAATTTGCCCGCGTGGGCTGAGGCGATGTTGCACGCAATAACACGCCATGGAATGGAACCCATGCCGATTTCATTTCCTCCATCACCAATGCCAATCGTAAAAATCGGTTTCGAGGCGATCGTTTTGTTCTCGAATAACAGATGAATGGGGGCTGTGTCCTGACCAACCGGAAGGCCGTTCATCGTGAAGGGCTCGCCTTGCGATTCGCCCGGCCCTTGGGAAAGAAACCTGTTGAAATTGGATTCATCTGATAAATTTTCTTGCTTGGAGAACGATTCGAGGGTATGGCTGGGTCCCACCCGTTCGATCGCGATCAAACAGCTCAGACGGTCATGGTTCAAGAAGAAATTTCGAACTTCTTCCATCATCATGTTGTTGTTGGCATATCGAATATCTTGTGCAGCCACATGATCGGACCGCGACCATTGAGAAGGGAATTCGATCAATTCACAATGATCCAGTTGATTGGCATAAAGGTGAACTCCCTGTGCCAGCAAGGGGAGGCCATAACGATCACTGATGAGCAAGACAGGGTATCCCAGCCGATTCAATCCTCGGGCCAGAAATAATGCACCAGGTGGGCCATCGTTCTCTGGCGCTGGTGGCTGTACATTCGGAATAAAAAAACCTGTCACAATGCCCACCTCATTGCCAGGATGCTCGATCAGAAATTGGATCGCTTTCGCCAAATGACCTTGGGTCCTGGTACAGAGATTATCCTCTGGGATTCGGTGAATTCCGCGGCACCCCACATCGGTTTGAATGAGCCATTCCAATTGCGCAAGCTGCTGCATTTTTATTTGGTCAGAAATTTTCATTCCAGCAGGATCATTGCCTCATAAAAGAACCATCCCATCAATGCTCATCTTCTTTTCGGAGCAGGTTCGTGATATTATCTTGCAATCACCATTTTTCGCGTGAGCCGTTCAGTCGGCGTAATTAAACTATAAAAATAGATACCGCTCACAACACTCTCTCCCAGATCATCCCTTCCATCCCAATAGATTGTGTAAAAACCAGCTTTATGAAACTCATCAACCAGCGTCTTGATCTTTCGCCCCAGCACGTTGCTAATCATGATTTTCACCTGACCATCGGTTGGGATCTCATATTTGATCGAAGTCTGGGTGTTAAAAGGATTGGGATAATTTTGCCATAGCATGAATTTTTCTGGTTTGGGCGCTGTAAGAGCAATGACGTTGTGAAATTTTTTCTTGCCGGTCAAGCTCAACTGTTCCAATTTGTAAAAATAGGTTTTTCCCGCCTCAGCGGTGCGATCCTGAAACGAATAATGCTCCTTTCCCGTGATGAGCTGATCGGTGAGCCGGGTGAAGTCCTTGTTGGGTGATTCGCTGCGATAAAGATGAAACCCTGCACAATTGGTTTCATAGCTAATGATCCAAAAAAGATCAATGGTGGCATCGCTATTGATGCGGCCGAAGAAATTATCGAGCTGGGCAAATTGCGGATAATAAGAACAAGCCAAATTGCACTTTCGAAATCCAGATTGATAACCATTACTTGTCAACAACTTGACACGCCAGTAAAACGGTCGATCAATGCTGATCCGCTCAAACCCGATCAATTGATTCAAGTTGATCCTCTTCGTTCGGCAGGTGTCGGTACTGATCAATTTTGAAAATGTGCTGTCCCAGCTGAGCTGAATCACATATCGGCACTTCGTGAGATCAATGTCCTGCGAAAGTAACGAATCATTTTCCCAAATGAATAGATCTTCCTCGTGAATTCGACCTCCTTGAATTGGGAAGATCAACCGAGGGGCAGGTAACTGGATTTGTTTGGCTGGATGAATCACCCAATGGTGCATGACTGTGGTATCGCGACCTTCGACAACGAGCCATACAGTATCACTCATTGAAATGGCTGAATTGACACGATAACAAAAACTGCTGTCCTGGCCGATTTTCATAAGCTGCTGACCGATCGACCAACGATATTGAAGAACATCGCGATCTCCTTCGCGCACCCCAACCGAAAGGGTGAGGCTATCTGGTGGAGTAATTGAGAGTTCCTCTTCCTTGGGGTAAAATGCCAATCGGAATGGGCGAGCTTCCAGCATCTTGGCCTTTTGGATATACCAGCGATGAACGATCGCGCTATCTCCATGTTCGATCAGCACTGTAATTGTATCGATTTTCGAATCGCGAAAGACAGGATGATAGACGAAAATCGAGTCCTGGGCTGAGGAGTCGATCTGATGATTAACTTTCCATCGAAACCGAAAGTCATTCTTGGCATGGCGAACCAGAAAGACCAAACTATCGCTCAAAACTACTACCGAATCCTGGGGCAGATAGTGAATTTTTTTGCTCTCGGCGATGGAATCGAGCGGGCTGGGCCATAAGATCCATTGCAAATAAATGGCAGTATCGGCATCGGTGATACTGAGCCTCAGGGTATCGACAGTTGAACGATTTTCGGTGCAGCTAAAAACATATTGGTGCTGGCGGGCTGAGCGATCGATCAGGCCATTGAGTGACCAACTATATCGCAAACTGTCATGATCCGGATCCTGGCACAGCACTTGAAATTGAATGCTATCGCTTTTGACGATGAACGAATCAAGCGGGGGAGAACAATACCGGATTTGAGGTGCTCGATTTGGCCGCACTTTTGTGCTTACAATCCAGCGATGCGTCATGGAGCTATCCTGATCCGCAATTTCGACTACAATCGTATCTAGGACTGTCGATTTATCCCCTTTGATAAATTTGTAGCTTGGCTCAACGGCAATGTTATCTTTCTTGCCATTGATCAACCAACGCCAGTGATATTTCCCTCTCGCAACAGAATCAGCTAAAACCGATAGGATCAGAGTATCCCCAAATGCAATAGTCGTGTCAGATTGGGGCAGAAATCGCAAATCATTCAGGAGCCGGCGCGCCACGATCAAATCTACGATCCATTGATGTCTTAAGGTGGTATCTGAGGCAATAATGGTCACTGCAATAACATTCTTGCCGGAGACGAGGGAATCGGAGGGGATCAATACCCAAGGATTTATGCTTGGTGCAAAAATTCTCTCATTAACCTGCCAGCGAAAAGAGAGCGAATCGACATCGGACGAGAACGTTTGTATTGAACATTTGAGCCGATCACCTATCCTTATGGTTGTATCTGATTTGGGGAATGTCCCAACAATAGCGATCTTGTTGGCGCTTTTCTGAGGCCACAAAATCCAGGAATGAATCAGAGTAGTGTCTTCATCAAAATGTCTGATTTTTACCGTGATGGTATCATTGGGTTTCTGTTCGAACTGGTATGATTGAAAGGCAATTCGATTCGAATCATTCGAAATGGGCTTTCTATTCAACAGCCATTGAAATGAATATTTTTCTGAATCAATTGGCACGACAGCAAAAGATATCGACGCCCCTTTTAAGATTGATGTATCTTGGGAGGGAAAAAATTGGAATAGGGATCGCAGCTCGGGATGAACAAACACAACATTGGATCTTGTGATTTCATGAGCGACCGAATCAAAAGCAGAGATATAATACCAGTAGCGCTGATTCGGATTGGTGTTGACGTCTGTGAAAAGAGTATCCGAAGCCGGGAATTGAGAGATGGGTCGAAACGATCGCTGATGCTCCTCTTTTCGGAAGAGACAATAGCCCGCAAACTCAGGATCGCCAGTCCACTGCAAACTTGGAGGAAATCGATTAACGATTGTTAAACTGGGTGGTTGGATAATTCGGTTTATGAACGTAAACTCTTTCTCACAACGAAAACCCTCTTGTGTTGATATTTCGAGCACAAGTCTGGCTTTATAGCCATGCGGACAATCGCCATTCATCGTTAATATCATCGGCGCCAATTCGTTGGTGAATTCCTGATTGTATTCCAATACAGGAAGAGTCACGTTCGAATTTTCGATGGCGACTTGAAGATCGCGGCTGAAGAGTTGCATCGATATCCCATGGGCAGTTGAAGAGAGATTTTTGATCTTGAACCAGATTGGAACCGAAAGACAATTTGATTTATGATCTTTTTCGCCAGATAGATCAAACTGGATTTGTCGAACGACGATATTCGGCAGGAATTGGGAATTGACCGCACGGAAGAAATTGATTCTCCCAGCTCCCAGTTGGCCATAATAACCAGAGTTTTTCTGATAAATATTGTCACTGCTCCATAGAATTCTTTTCTTCAAGCTGTCGGTGGTGATGATTTTTTCATTGGACAACAATATCCCAGCTAAGCAAGTGACATGGGCAGCGGCGATGGATGTGGGTGAAGGCCAATATTTAATCGAATCTGTTGCACTGATGGATGCGAAAAGCTGAGCAGGGGCAGCCAGATCGATCCAGGGCCCGAAATTGCCGGATGAAATTTTTTGGTCATATTGATCTGTTGCCGTGACTGACCAGACCTCAGGAAAGGCGGCTGGATAAGCCGGCGCTTGGGCAAAATAATCTCCAGCAGCAGAGATGATCACCACATCGCGCTTGGCAGCGTATCGGATTGCGTGGTGAAGCAATCGAGAGGAATCTTCTCCAGCCCAACTCAAACATATAACTCGAGCGCCGTGATTAGCCGCGTAGACGATCGCTTGGGCTGCTGCAGCAGCGGGTACCAAGATTTTGCCTTGTCGCGTCAACAAACCTGCTTTCAACGCCATCAGCGTCAATCGACCTCCTGAGCGAAAACTCGTCCAATTAAGCAGCGGCTGCATGATCATTCTTGCCAGAGAAGTTCCGTGTCCTGACTCGTCAATGGATTGATTGGTCCAATCGATCCCGTATCGGACCATCATTTCCCTGGGCACAAAATTCCAGCCACAAAGATCATCAACCAGGCCATTGCCATCATTATCTTTTCCATCAGCCTTTTCTAGCCGGTTATGCCAGAGAATTTCGCTCAAATGGGGATCGGTCTGATCGACCCCAGCATCGATACTGGCAATTGTCAGCGAATATTTTGGGCTCAGCTTTTCTAACAGATCGATTGTTTGCATTTCCAACGGCATAACGATCGGCGGATTCGTCGTCACTTCCGCATAATAAAAATAATTGTAATCGACCCAATCAACATCTTTTAATTTTTCATAACTGCTCCTGATCCTCGAGGCCGCGATCCCGTTGGAAAATCGCAACAAATAACAGCGATCCAGAGGATTTCCATTAATCGGTCCTCTGCTGAACAACGGAATTATCTCTTTTAACCGATAAATCGCGTTAAGAGAATCTAATTGAAAAACTCCAGTCAAAAATGGCGACTTGCTCAGATTGATTTTCAATGGAGACTTCAATCGAATAATGAGTTCGTTACGCGCATATTGCTCTGATATTACGGAAGGCTGAGCATAAACGACTTGCGGAACGATAAAAAGTTGGCGGGGCGCTAAGATGGAAATACTCAGCACAATAAATCCAGCTATAATTTTTATACCAACCTTCTTCATCGCAACCCTTTGCTCTGCTGCAGTGCTTCAGGATGGATTTCTGGAGAAACCGATTGAAGATCTATCTGAGATAGGATTAAAATGATGTTTAGAAGAAAAATTAGGTCGTATCAAATCTTCAATAACAATTTCTCCAAAATTATTTTTCTTTCGATGATTTGTAAAGTCTTTGGGTTCAGCAATCTCTTTTCATTGCTATCTTTTCTCCAAAACTTTACGAGCTTTTCAATGAGCGTTTCTTTTTCTCATTGAAGGTCTAATCATTTTCCCTCTGTCTTGATCTGAGCTACCCCCTCTCCTAAAGGATTGGCCAGCATTGAATCGTCATCCTTGAATGAAGCCATTTGGCGCCCATTTTATTTCGAAAAATAGCTCCCGAATCATCACGCTATTTATATACCAATTAGTTTGGATATTGTCAAGTAGTTTGTTAGTTTAAAGCAAAAAATGATCAATCAAACCTATCTGCCTATCGATCACGAAAATTTCGATTTGCTGCAACCATTTTAAGAGAGATCAAACCAACCTCTCTCATTCGTCCTTCTTAATAGAATTACTGCATGCAATTTTCATTTGTTCCAAAGGAGAGGGGTTATGTTTGAGGGTTTACCAAGATGTTGATTCAACCAATGCTTTCTTACACATTTTTTTTCACTAAACCACTTTCTCAAGCTGAAGGATTAATAGATTGCCTGATCCCCAATATGCGGGTGAATCGCGAGCCTAACCCAATCTAAATTGCATTCCCTTCTTGGAAAGCTGAAATTAACGAGGTCATCCACTCCGATTGCATGATTGCAAATGATAATTTTTCTAAAAGGGAGAAGTTCGTTGCTTCTTAAAGCACCTTTGCGCCCTTTTCCGCTTGATATTTGACAAAATTTTCTATTGACATTCTTGATATTTTTTCTTATATTCTGCCTGCCTTAATGATAATGAATTAAAATTTAAAACGAAGGAGTCTATGGCACATCATAAATCGGCAATCAAGCGGATAAAAACCAGCCGAAAACAGAATCAACGCAATGTGAGCTATAAATCTCAGATGAAGACCGTAATAAAGAAGGTATTGGGCATTAAAGATAAAGATGCGGTTCAGAATGAGGTGAAAAAGGCATATAAGCTGTTGGATAAGCTAGCAGCAAAGGGGATTATACATAAAAATAAAGCTGCAAATAAAAAGTCCAAATTAGCTAGACATGCTAACAAAATAGCTGCATAATTTGATATTTCATTTTTCTTTTGAAATCTATCTACGACTGGCATTAGATCTGATCAACAATCAGATCATGAAAAGCTGAGGCCGGAGTGGCTAGCCAAAACCGGTAACTCCCCCTAATCCCGGGATGGCATTATAACTCCGGTCTCTTTTTTTTGTCTATAAGGGTTTTGCAAATATTCAATCTACAGGATAACAATCATGCCTTAAAACAAAGGGCAACCAATCATTTCACTGCCTGCCTCAGAATGCGACAAAAAGGGGTCCCGCCTAATCAACACACCTTCCTTGAATATGCAATTTTGCTGTCCTCAATTCTTTTAGATACCGAGTAATTTATAATTGGGGGCTTCTTTGGTGATAATCACGCTGTGAGGGTGATTTTCTTTGACCGTGGCCATAGAAACACGGATAAATTTGCCACGCTCTTTTAACTCTGCAATAGTTTTAACTCCGCAATACCCCATGGCCGCCTTTAATCCACCGATCATCTGAAAGATGGTATCGCTGAGCGGGCCGCGATATGGCACGCGTCCTTCGATCCCTTCAGGAACCAGCTTGTTCGCTTCCTCTCCTTCCTGGAAATAACGGTCGCTACTCCCCTTCTTCATCGCTTCAATTGAACCCATTCCGCGATAGACCTTGTAGCTTCGTCCTTCTAAATAAATAATTTCTCCGGGACTTTCCTGTGTTCCAGCGAAAAGATTTCCGATCATCACTGTATCTGCACCGGCGGCAATGGCTTTGGCGATGTCGCCAGTCTGTTTGATCCCCCCATCGGCAATCAGGGGGATGCGATATTTTTGGCAAACTTTAGCGCAATTCATAATTGCGGTGATCTGAGGCACACCGACTCCAGAAATAACACGTGTGGTGCAAATCCCACTGGGTCCGATGCCGACCTTCACTGCATCGGCCCCAGCTTTGATCAGATCTTCTGCGGCTTCAGCAGTTCCGATGTTTCCAGCAATGATCGGGATATCTGGGAACTGCTTTTTCAAAGCCTTGACGGATTCAATGACGCCTTGGGAGTGGCCATGGGCAGTATCTACTACCAGCACATCGGCCCCAGCCTCAATTAGAGCTTGGGCCCGTCGATCGCGATCTGGCCCCACCCCAATTGCAGCACCAACCCTGAGCCGTCCATGGATATCTTTCGCCGCCAGGGGGAACTTGCGTTTTTTCTGAATATCCTTGACCGTGATCAATCCTTTCAACCGTCCCTCATCATCGACGACTAAAAGTTTCTCAATTTTGTGCTTCTGAAGAATCCGCTCAGCCTGCTCCAGCGTGGTCCCTATCGGCGCCGTCACTAAGTTGTCCTTTGTCATTACCTCACTGATTTTCTGCTGCAAATTCGTTTCAAAGCGCAAATCGCGATTAGTCAGAATGCCGACAAGCTTATCGTCCTTCACAATCGGAATCCCCGATATATGATATTTTTTCATCACCTGGACTGCGTCAATCAGAAGATTATCTGGCGCTAGACTGATTGGCTTCATGATCATCCCACTTTCTGAACGCTTCACACGATCCACCTCCTCGGCCTGGCGCTCAATTGAGAGATTCTTATGAATGATACCTATGCCCCCCTCTCGAGCGATTGCAATGGCCAATTCCGATTCTGTGACCGTATCCATTGCCGCACTCACCAAAGGAATATTCAGTTCAATTGTTCGCGTTAACCAGGTCCGCGTTTCAGCCATCCGCGGAAGCACATCAGATTTGGCAGGAATCAACAGGACATCATCGAAGGTTATCCCTTCACCAATAATTTTGTCATCGTTCATGCTGCGTTGCTCCGTTCAAAACTAATTAAAATTTATCGATTGAAAGCATTCCTAACGAGCAATCTTTTTTATTTAAGCTGCCGTTAACTCTTCAAAAGCAAATTTGATCAATCAATTCGGCTGAACCATCAGGAGATAATCGAACCAAGCAGAATTCACCGAATTCTTCCTTTGGTTCAACCTTCATTTTTTTTTGATGGGCCTTCTATAAAAATAAAGTTGTCCAATAATACTAAATATTTTGCTCAGAGTCAACTATTTTTCAGCAATCTCTCAGTTGACACGTTCAATGACATCCGTTTATCGACCATAATAGGGATCACTCAATATATTAAGACGGTTTTAAACAACTCGCTCACAATCAACTGGAATAACCGATCCATGACGCTAAATAAAAACCTCAAAGAAGGGCATATTGAAAAAGGAGATGTACTGGTCTCAATTCACCTCAACTACAAGCGACCAAGATTATCAATCATGGAAGAAATTCTGCAAAATCTGCCTAGTGAGAAGCAGGCGATGATGAGATAGGCTTGATTCAAAATTTAGTATTGATTTATTCGGAAAATTTTCCTATTATTGGTGACTTTAAAAAGTAATTAGTAGCGGTACAAGGTAGTGAACAATATGTCAATCGAGCTCATTAGAAATTTCTCAATTATCGCACATATCGATCACGGAAAATCGACGTTAGCGGATCGGTTATTGGAGGCAACTGGCACGCTTCGCAAAGAGGAGATGGTCGATCAGGTTCTCGATAGTATGGATTTGGAACGGGAACGGGGGATTACAATCAAGGCCCATGCCATTACCATGACTTATCATGCTGACGATCATAAAACCTACACCTTGAATTTGATCGACACTCCAGGCCATGTCGATTTTTCTTATGAAGTTTCGCGCAGCTTGGCGGCGTGCGAAGGCGCAATCTTGGTAGTTGATGCCACGCAGGGCGTCGAAGCCCAAACGATTAGCAATCTCTATTTGGCGTTGGAAAACAATCTCGAGATCATTCCCGTGATCAATAAAATTGACATGCAGAACGCCCGAATCGATGCGGTAAAACAACAGATCGTCGAAATCATGGGAATAGACGAGCGTGATATTTTATTATGCAGTGCTCGGGAGGGAATTGGCATCCATGAGTTACTGGAGGCGGTTGTCCATCGGATTCCACCGCCGAAGGGCGATCCAACCGCACCGTTGCAAGCATTGATTTTCGATTCCATGTTTAATAGTTATCGAGGCGCGATCGCTTATATCCGGGTTTTTCAGGGGGAGATTTATACAGGGATGCCCATAAAATTCTTCTCTCATGATAAAATTTATGAAGTGGCTGAAGTGGGCATTTTGAAATTGAAGAATATCCCTCGCGATCGATTAACTGTGGGAGAAGTTGGATATGTTATCGCTGGTGCAAAAGAGGTAAAGGATACTAAGGTCGGCGATACCATCACCTCCGCAGAGAATCCAGCGCCAAAACCGCTGCCTGGTTATCGAGAAGCCAAACCTATGGTGTTTAGCAGCCTCTTTCCAGCAAAAAATGAGGATTATGAAGATCTTCGGGATGCTTTGGAGCGTCTTAAGCTCAATGATGCTGCATTGGTATTTGAACCTGAGAATTCGCTCGCCCTCGGTTTTGGGTTTCGCTGTGGCTTTCTGGGATTGCTCCACATGGAGATCATTCAGGAGCGGCTAGAGCGTGAATATCATCTAAATTTGGTCAATACCCTTCCCAGTGTCGCGTTTCGAGTTCATAAGACCAATGGGGAAATCGTCATGGTGGATAACCCTGTTAAAATGCCTCCAGCAGGAAACATCAAGTTGATCGAAGAACCCTATGTTCGCGCTGACATTTTAACTCCTATTGAATACATCGGTAACATCATGAAGATCGCACAGGAGCGGCGCGGCATATATAAAAACACCGATTACCTCGATCCCACGCGGGCGAATCTTCATTATGAGTTTCCCTTAGCAGAGATCATTTATGATTTTTATGACAAATTGAAATCGGTGAGCAAAGGTTACGCATCTTTCGATTATGAATTTCTCAATTATCAGCCGGGCGATCTAATCAAATTGGATATTCTAATCAATAAAGAACCTGTGGACGCCCTGTCGATCATCATTCATCGTTCCAAGGGTTACGAATGGGGCCGAAAGGTTTGCCAGAAGCTCAAGGAACTGATCCCTCGGCAAATGTTTGAAGTGGTGATTCAGTCGGCAATTGGAAGCAAAATCATTGCAAGGGAAACAATTCGACCATTGCGGAAAAATGTTACCGCGAAATGCTACGGAGGCGATATCACGCGCAAAAGGAAGTTGCTGGAAAAACAAAAGGAGGGAAAAAAGCGGATGAAACAATTGGGGAGTGTCGAGGTGCCTCAGGAAGCGTTCTTGGCGGTGTTAAAGGTGGATTGAACTTATTGGACCATATCGAGCTGAGCGAATTAAATATGGCTCTTGACGATCCGCATCGAAAATCAATCAGAGGTCTGATTGTGAACTTTTGAAGCCTCTTGACTGATTGAAATCATGAGAATGTCCTGGACCTATGAATCCAAGGCTCTTGGATAACTTATTTGGCGGATGAAATAAATCGGGTTGCAAAGGAGACAAGCTCGCGGATGAAGCGACTGCGGATCAATATCGCTTCTTTGCCTGATCTGTAATGGTGAAACCGCGCTCAACCGTCTCCCGTATTGAAAGGTCGCATTTTTATAATTCTCAAAAAGATTTTCAAGCGAAAGGAGCTCTCCGTTGATCGAGGCAATTCATCTAACCAAGCGATTTGATGGGCTGGTAGCTGTTAATGATCTCAATCTCCAGGTTCATAGAGAACTTTTTGTATTTCTCGGTCCGAATGGCGCAGGAAAAACGACAACCATTAAAATGATGAC
This sequence comes from candidate division KSB1 bacterium, assembly GCA_034506395.1. Lineage (NCBI taxonomy): Bacteria > Pseudomonadati > Candidatus Zhuqueibacterota bacterium. The sequence goes on from JAPDPQ010000001.1 coordinate 67,796, forward strand.
GGGGCTATTGCGCCCGAATTCTGGAACGGTTCGAATCGAGGGCTATGATCTGTTACAGCAACCCATTGAAGCCAAGAGAATGTTCGGCTTGGTCCCAGACACCCCAGTGCTTTACGATAAATTGACACTCAAGGAATTTTTGCAGTTCATCGCCGATCTGTATGAAGTGGAACGTTCGACCTTCCGTCGACGTTTTGCCAATCTTGTAGAATTGTTTGAGCTCGAAGATAAGATCGATGAATTGATCCAAAATTTTTCTCACGGCATGAAACAAAAGGCAATTTTGGCCGCCGCGCTGATCCATGACCCAAAAGTGTTATTTTTAGATGAACCGACTGTGGGATTAGACCCTAAGAGCGCGAGAAAATTGAAGGATCTGCTCCGAGGCTTGATAGAACAAGGGGTCACAATATTCATGTCCACGCACATTCTTGAAATTGCCGAAGCGATGTGCGATCGCGTGGGAATCATCGATAAAGGGAAATTGATAGCCTGCGGCACGATGCAGGAATTGCGTTTAAAATCTAAAAGACATGACACCAGTTTGGAATCTATTTTTCTGGAACTCACTGGGGGCGATGAATATCATGATGTAATCAAATATTTGGAAGAAAAGTAGCCATGAACTTTCATCAGCTTGCGTTGCTCTTAAAAACCAAATTGCAAATCGCACGCAATAGTTTTCTACGCGGCTCAGGCAAACGACGAGCCCGAAGCTGGTTGGCTTTGCTCGGCGGGGGGGTGTTCTTTTTATTCATTTTTAACTGGATTTATGAAATCCTCTCTTCTTTGCAAGCGGCAGACGGCGTTCGCAGTGGTTTGGTTGAAAATTTTATTCTGATCACTTTGCTTGGTTTTTTCTTCTATTTATTTATCATTGGAAACACATTAACCCTTCATTACCTGTTCATCGCCACCGATTTGCCATTGTTGATGAGTTCGCCAATTTCTAACCGAACGATTTTCAGCGCGAAGCTCATTGAGGCCATATTTGCCAATTCGTCACTCTTTTTCTTCATGGCGATCCCAGTTTTTATTTCTTATGGAATGATCAGTTCGGCCCAATGGTACTATTATCCGTTAATGCTCATTGTCGCTGTGCTATTCCTTGCTGTGCCAATCTGCCTCGCTTTTCTCTCGGCCTTGGTGATTGCAAAAATAATCCAACCCAGTCGTGCCAGAGAACTATTGGCCGTCATCTTAGGCGTCGCGTCGCTCCTGCTATGGTTGGCCTTGCAATCGGTTCGTGCGTCCAGTTTCGATAGGAATTCGGCGGATTTCAATCCAGATGCGTTGTTAAAACTGCAACAGGTTTCCCATTACGAGGTGTTCAATCACTTGCCCTCCACCTGGGCGGCACGGTCGTTATTTGAGCTGGCTAATGGCAATCTTCGCCTGGTCGTCCTGGACCTATTGCCGCTCTTATTGGTTGTTGCCAGTTTGTTTTACCTCGCGATTCAGCTCAGTCACCATGTTTTTCGAGAGGGTTTTATCATTGGAGCGGCGACGATGCGATTGAAGAAGAAGGTTTCATCTCGGTCCACATTAACCGCTTCGGCGCAACCGAGCCGATCGCTCATATCTGGAGTCGCTGGTTCGGTTTTGCGCCGCGACCTTCGCTTGTTAGTTCGAGACACCCGACATTTTATCAGCATTGCCATGCTGGGAGTGATGATGGTGATCATCGCTGCAATGCAGCAGCGCAACGAACCGGATCCCGAGATTGCAACTTGGAGCGGTTATATTTTCATTATATTGTTCAGCGGTATCCTTGCTGGACATATCAGCTCTCGGCTCATCCCCATCGAAAGCAAATCGTTTTGGATCACCAAATTGGTTCCCCAGCCTGCCCTACGAATCATCGCAGGCAAATTTTCTCTTGCCTGGTTACTGAGTATGGGAATTACCTGGGTAGCAGTGATCTTTCATGCAGTTCGTGCGCATGATTTTGGTCAACTCGTTGCAGTGGCATTCATTATTACCTCATGTATCACTGCTGCGTGCTGTGCGTTGGGACTTTACATCGCCAGCCACTTCGCCCGATTTGATTGGGATCATCCAAAACGGATGCTGAGTCCTGCTGCCAGTCCAATTTTGGGCCTTGCAGCTTTAGCGCTTACTGCTATGGTGATCGCAATTTATGGTTTCGGCGTCGAATTGCAAATTTCTACTGAAATACTACTCTGGCTGCTTGTCGGGGCAGTAGTGCCTGTCTGTCTCATTATCGCGCTGGTTGCGCTGTTAGGGGCAGCTCAAAAAATTCAAAAGACGGAATGGGAATTTTAGGGCCACATTCACCGGCCGCTTATCGGTCATTCAGGTCAATTTTAAAGTGAAATAGCACAGCGAGCCATTTGACAATTGAGTTATGCAAAATAAATTTTGATTCGACATTTGCACTGCTCCAATGCAGAAAGTGCTACCATCGATAATTTTAGCGAGCTAATAGATTCTTACATTTGCAAGCATGACAGCGACATTTCAAGCTGCTTCGATTGTGTCGAGGGCAAAATCCATTGGGTCAGGAGAACTGATAATTTGCGGGAAATCTCATTGATTGGTCTTTGCATTAGATAAATTGCGGCAGTGAACCAATAACCATTCATTGTAAGATCGAATGGGTATTGCCCTGCTACAACTCATTCTGCACTTGTCGATATCTTTAGGTCTTTTAATCCGATGATATTCCCCATAAATCATTAAACATGAACACGCGAACAATCCAATTGGTTGTGTTCGTTAAATCATGCAGTCAGCATAATCCAATGCGGCTGAATTCTGATTGAGATGAATTTGAACTCTGCGTTCAACTCATGAGTATAAAAGTCAGTTTTTTGGAACTTCAGACAGCGAATTTTTAAATCAAGACATATTGAGGAAAATATGGTAGAAATGAGGAAGCAAAATTCTACTGGGTTTATTCAATCTTTATTGCAATGGTATCGAAAGCGTCAGGAAGCGAAACGCCGGCGTCGGGAAGCTAGCAAGAAAAGCAAGTTGCGTGAATATATTGAAGCGGTCTTGGTGGCATTTGTGGCCGCAATGATCTTGAGGATTTTGGTCGTTCAAGCGTTTCGCATTCCTACTGGCTCAATGAAGGATACTCTTTTGGTTGGCGATTTTTTATTGGTTAATAAATTTATCTATGGCGTCCGCACTCCAGAATTTATTCCTTTGCTGAATATTCGCATTCCATATGGCCGCTTGCCTGGTTTAAGAGAACCCAAGCCGGGCGATATCGTGGTATTCAAATATCCGTTAGATAAAAAGCTCGATTACATCAAGCGCTGTATCGCTGTTGGGGGTCAGACTATCGAAATTCGGAATGGCACTGTTTTTGTCGATGGACAACCCGAGGGCCAATCGACGTTCGTGAAACGCGCATATGATCCAGACGAAGGAGTCTACGTGCTCTACTATCAAATTCATCGGAATAATGGCAAAAAATATACGATCCGCCTTTATGAAAACATCGGCTACGTGCCGCAAAATTTTGGGCCAATTATTGGTCCGAATGGCAAAATTGTCGAGATGCGTCAAAACGAAATTTTTATCGATAATCAGCCTGGTGGCAGTGCCAGATTGCTTAATAAAGCCTATCAGCAGACAAAGCAACAATACCAATATCGTTACTTGATCACCGATCTTCAGGGCAGTGCTTTTGAAGTTGACTATTATGAGTCCCCACAACCGTTAGCCAATAATAATAGTTTCGCGCCATTATGGATTCCCAAAAAAGGTGCGAAAATCAAGATCAATCAGGACAATTATCACCTGTATCAGAAGATCATCGAGGATTATGAGAAAAATGAGGTGACATGGCGTCAGGGCAAGCTGTGGATCAATGGGACGCCGACCGATGAATATACATTCAAAGACGACTATCTTTTCATGATGGGAGACAACAGGGACAACAGCGCCGACAGCCGCAGTTGGGGTTTTTTGCCGCGCGATCATGTTGTAGGACAGGCGCTGATTATCTATTTTTCCTGGGATCAGCGTTTACCCTTGTATAAATTTTTTAAGAAGGTCCGCTGGGCAAGGATCACCGATATCATTCGCTAATTAAATCCGCCCAGCAAAGTTGAACACACTCCTCCAGCGTCGAGAACAAGCTGGGTAGAAAGAGATTCGATGGCATCTTCCGTTGTGACAGCCAGTTTATATATTCATGTGCCGTTCTGCCTGAAAAAGTGCGACTATTGTGATTTCTACTCAGAACGCGCTAGTCCAACTGAAATTGAACAATACATCGCCGCAGCCCGACAAGAGATGTCAATGTACCAGGCTCACCCAGTGTTTGGCGAAGCTGAGTTTGAGACACTCTACTTTGGAGGTGGCACCCCATCGGTATTATCAGAACAAGCGATTGAGCAATTGTTAGCACAAGCTCATCACTGTTTTCGTTGGGTCAGCGATCCTGAAATGACACTGGAGGCCAACCCTGAGACTTTATCGCTGGAACGATTGAAAGCGTTCCGCTCCCTCGGAATCAATCGCCTCAGCCTGGGGATTCAATCTTTTTCCGATTCCGAATTGCAACGGCTGGGACGAATTCATCGCGCGGAGCAGGCAGAGCGGAGCATCGAATGGGCCGATCAGGCTGGGTTCGATAATGTCAATTTAGATTTGATCTTTGCCATTCCCAATCAATCGCTAAGGCAGTGGCAATCAAATTTGCAGCGCGCCATTTCGTTTCATCCCAAGCACCTCTCCGTGTATGGCTTGACCATCGAGCCAGGAACTCGGTTGCATGAGCACATTGGTTCAGGGAAAATACGGCCGTTCAGCGAAACGACCCAACGCCACATGTATCTCTGGAGCATCGAAACTTTGGCCGCTGCAAACTACCACCAATATGAAATTTCGAATTTCTCGAAGCCAGGTTTCGAATGTCGACATAACATGAATTATTGGAACGGCCGCTATTATCTGGGGATTGGTCCAGCGGCACATTCTTATTTGGGAAACCTACGCCAATGGAATGTCGATTCGCTGCATAGCTATTTGGATCAGATAAAAAGAGCGAAATTGCCTGTTGCAGGGCATGAACAGCTCACACCGCTGCAACAGATGATCGAATTCATCTATCTCGGCCTCCGCACGAGCAAAGGAATCGACCTGAACGATTTTGAAGCAAAATTTTCTGTCTCGTTTCTTCCGACATTTCAGAACGTGTTGGAAAAGTTCGCAGGGCATCGGGACGGTGAACTGTTGCAATTGCAGCAGCATCATTTAAAACTGACGCCAGGGGGATTTGTGCTATTTGATGAGATCTGCCAGCGCCTAACTGACGCCTTGTAGTTGTCGATTTAAATCCAATCCCGAACTAGGGAGCATCGCTATGTTCAATCCGTATAAACGATCGGATGTTTTTAAGTGCAAGTCATCGGAGCATGCCAAATTTGAGCATCACGTCTCGGTATATCATGTCATGCGAGTGAAAAATTGCTACCCTCAGGGATGCCTTTCGTTCCGCTGGCGCTGTCAGTTACTCAATAAGGGGCAGCGATGCACCAAAGGGTTCAACTATGTGGGTCGAAAATGCTTCGGCTGTCGGTATTATTTCGATGAAAAGATTCATAATTTCCCAACACTATTGCTCTCGCAGGAGCAATATTCGCATTTTTTGAATGAGCTAGAGGAATTTGAAGACTGGCTGGAAACCATTCAGGATAAAAATTTGGAAATTCAAGGGGTCGTTGTTTCCGTCAAGCCAGGATTAACGAAGATCATTCATCAGCACGGCAGCCACCTGGAATTGAACGGCTATTTCGTCCATTTCAATGAAGCGTTCATTGATAGGACTCACTGGGAAGATCATTGTTACGCGCTCCTTTTCCCGGATCAGCAGGAGCGGTTTCAATTGGCGCCTGGGGACAAGCTGGAGTTTCGGGCGAAAGTCACATTAAACGAAGGTCGCTTGCTGTTTAAAAAAATAAATGGTGTAGAATTTTTGCACCGTTCCAATAAGCCGACCTGGACCAACAGTCAGGCGCTGGTGACCAAACGAACCACCATCGCGTTCGATCGCCAACCGACCAAATGTTTGCACTGCGATCAGGGGATGTTGGTGGATGTGATCGACAAGTCACGACCCCAATGGGAACGAAGCCGTGAATTATTTTGTTTAAAGGCATTCCCCAGCCCAGAGCTCTGCTATTATCAAATCGAACAAAAATTGCTGGAATCCATCGATCAATGTCCAGCACTATCTGAATAAAAAGCGATTCGATGAGTAGCCAGATGATGGGTGAATGGTAGACTCTAAATCGCATTATGCAAAGGGCGTCTGTCTTAGTTTTGGTGAAGCGCTTTAGCATGAAATGATGAACCTAATTGATATAACTATTAAAACTATTTTGCAATATTTTCCGAGCCAGTATTCTGTTCCGCTCTCTGGCTTGAGCGATAGATCATGAAAATTTGTTAATGAGGAGGATCAATCAATTCAATGGCCAAAGGAATCACAAAACGTTCTGAGGACTATTCGCGTTGGTACACAGATGTAATTGCTGCGGGACAATTAGCGGACTATGCCCCGGTGAAGGGCTGCATGGTGATCAAACCCAACGGCTATGCGCTGTGGGAAAAGATACAGGCAGTATTGGATCGGATGTTCAAAGAAACCGGACATGTGAATGCCTATTTTCCATTGTTTATTCCTGAGAGTTTTATGCAGCGAGAGGCGCAACATGTAGAAGGCTTTGCTCCAGAATGCGCAGTGGTAACCCATGGCGGTGGCAAGAAATTGGAGGAACCCCTCTATATTCGGCCGACATCGGAGACCATCATCTGGAGCATGTATAAAAATTGGATCCAGTCGTACCGCGATCTTCCGATTCTTATCAATCAATGGGCCAATGTGGTCCGCTGGGAGATGCGGACTCGGCTGTTTCTCCGCACCACAGAATTTCTCTGGCAGGAGGGACATACTGCTCATGCCACTGCGGAAGAAGCCCAGGAAGAGACGCTCAAAATCCTCAGGATTTACACCAAATTTGCCGAGGATTATATGGCGATCCCAGTGATTCAAGGGATCAAAACGGAAAAGGAACGGTTCGCTGGCGCGGTTCAAACCTATTGTATCGAAGCCATGATGCAAGATAAGAAAGCACTTCAGGCTGGCACCTCTCATAATCTGGGCCAAAATTTTGCCAAGGCGTTCGATGTGACCTTTCAGGACAAAAATGGGGAAGTCAAATATGTTTATGCCACCAGTTGGGGCGTTTCTACGCGATTGATCGGCGCGATCATCATGACCCATGGAGATGATAATGGAATCATCATGCCTCCGAAGCTGGCGCCTACTCAGCTCATCATCATCCCCATCACGAAGGGAGAGCAAGAGCGCAATGAGATTCTCGAATATATCGAGAAAATTACCATTGCTTGGAATGGCAAATTCAGCTTCAAAGTGGATGATCGAGAGGGCTATCGACCAGGCTGGAAATTCAATGAGGGCGAGCAGCTTGGAATCCCGATTCGACTTGAGATCGGACCAAAAGAATTAGAAAATTCTCAAGTGGTGCTGGTAAGACGCGATACAGGGGAAAAGGTTTCGGTCTCATTGGATAATTTATCTTCCATGATCGAAAAGACACTCGATCAAATGCATCATCAGCTCTATAAACGCGCTTTGAAATTTCGCGAGGATAATAGCTTTGTGATTGACGATTATCAGGAGTTCAAAACAAAGATCGAAGAGCCAGGGGGCTTTTTCTGGATGCATTGGTGCGGCAACACCAGTTGCGAAGATCGGCTGCAAGAAGAGACGAAAGCGACCATTCGATGTATTCCTTTGGATAATCCCTATCGAGAGCCAGGCAAATGCCTATTATGTGGCGCGCCCTCTCGCGAACGGGTCCTCGCTGCAAAAGCCTATTGATTATGGTTTACGGATGCTGCGAGTCTTCGATCCATAGATCGGGATAAGCAATCAAAATTTGAGAAACTATCAGGATGAAAATGAACAAGAATCAACAGCCTCAATCGGCCACGAGCTTGAATATCGGTTCGGATTTCAAGGCAGGCTATGTGGCACTGATAGGCCCTCCCAATGTGGGCAAATCAACTCTAATGAATGCGCTTTTGGGTCAAAAGCTTTCGATTGTGACGCCAAAGCCTCAGACCACCCGACATCGCGTTTTGGGCATCGTCACAGGGGTTGATCATCAAATTATTTTTCTCGATACCCCGGGGCTGTTGATCCCTCGCTATAAGTTGCAGGAAAAGATGGTCAAAGCAGCGAGGACAGCCATCTCTGAGGCGGATGTCCTTCTGGCCATGATCGAGCCAGAAGAATCAATCTCCGAACCGAATCGATCGATGCTTTCCGAACTCGTTAAGCACAAAAAGCCGATCATTCTCGCGATCAACAAAATCGATCTTATCCCAAAAGACCGATTGCTGCCGATGATCGCTGCTTATTCGCAAGCATTTCGGCTGGATGAAATCATTCCTATCTCAGCGCTCAAACTCGATGGTTTGGATCGCCTCCAACAATTGCTGCTCAAATATTTGCCCGTTGGTCTTCCCTTCTATCCTGAAGACATGATCACCGACCAGCCGGAGCGGTTTTTCGTGGCGGAGCTGATCCGCGAGAAAATCTTTGAGAAGTATGGCGAAGAAATCCCCTATTCAACGGCCGTCACCATAGAGGAATTCAAAGAGCGCGAACAAGGCAAAGATTACATTCGGGCAGTGATCTATGTGGAGCGGGATTCTCAGAAAGCCATCATCATCGGCAGACAGGGGATGGCACTGAAACAAGTGGGACAGCTCGCTCGAGAAGAAATCGAACTATTCTTGGGCCGTCCAGTTTATCTCGAATTATTCGTGAAGGTGAAAGAGAAATGGCGTCAGAAAGAAACGGTTTTGAGAGAGCTGGGATTTAGTTGATTGCCTCAAAACTGTCTGAATAAATCCGCGGTTTCCAATCTCTCACTTGAATTTGTCTGTCAATCTGAAAATTTTTCTTCTGCGACGAAGGTAATATAGGATCAATTCACAGAAGTTGAAATCGTAGAACCCGAAAATCGTGCTTCCCCAAAAAACGCAAAACTTCTTAGTGAGTTAATTGATCTCAGATTGGCATTTTGGCCAGCCCGTATTCCGTAGTGATATCTATTTTCAGCTATTCGCCACGTGGCTTCTAGTATAATTATTGATAGCTGAGCTCTGTTAGTCCTCCTCTTTCAGTTCCTCGGTATCGCATTCGGGAAATTCTGCAATAAGGGCTTTGAGTAGCTTCTGCGTGCTGGCAAGAGCATAAAGCAATTGATCTTGCTCCTCTTCGCTGTACAGATGATGATGCTCCCACAGTTTCTTCAGATTCTCGTAAATCAAAGCAGTTCTTTTAAGCAACAATGCCCCCATTTCCCTTCGAGAAGGCTTTCGGCTTTTTAGCATTACCCGAGGCCCCATAAAAAAGCCAACCTCTTCCAAATCATCCAATTGATCGTTTCTCAACTCTGACACTTCTTCTTCAAAAATTTCGAACCGCTGGTCAGCACGCAACATCATCGAAAAACTCTCGAAACCCACATCGTCCAATTTGCCCATTAAGCTCAACATCAACCAGATTTTCTTCACAGGGACGACAAAATCTGTCTCTTTTTGCAACAACTGTTCGGTCAAATCGAAAATTTGAGGATCCATCTTTTTCTCCTGAGGCGATCAAATATATTTAGATCTAATCTGTCACCAGCAAAATTAATAGAGCAATATACTAAGCTTATCTAAATTTTCCAACAAAATTTTACATGATTTAAATAGCATCAACCTATCAATGACGGCTTCTTAACCAAATTGTAATTGCCGCTTTGAAGCGATGCATCTATGATCAGGTCATTCCGAGACCAATACAAATATTATTCCATCTTCAACAATTCTCAATAGAAATGCTGCTAATTAAAAAAACTAAATAGCTGCTTCACTTTTGCCATATCCACGGCTGGGCTTCAGAAAAAGTACTTGATTTTTACAGAAATTTTGTTAATTTAAAATCGACTCAATCTCTCGACGAAAAGGATTTATTATCAAAAATAACTCATTTTTGATCCTGAGCGATAAAAAACTGGGCGAAGATCAGTCGCCCGCAGGTCTATCATATCGGTCATAATCCACCAGGACCGCTGATGAAAGACTAACGCCATTTCAGCCGATCTAATAAAATTAACATAATTCATCGTCTCGATGAGAACCTTCGAACCTCATAGCTCATTGATCATAATCATCATGCTGATCTTTTGGATTAGCGTGGGAGTGGCCCAAAATTCCAATCAAGCTGCTGTTTGGGTTTCTAATGCGAAAGATAGCACCAGCACGATCATTTCCTCTCCCGTTGCTGATTTCATGGCTTCAGAAATCACGAAGCAAGGGCGAAGTGCTTCGGAAATGGCGTCGATTCAGATGCCTAACCATCTAATTCATCGCCAACGACTGATGGGATCCAGCCTGGCATTGATCGCGCTTAATTATGCTGCGTATCAGCCGTTCAAACAAGCTTGGTGGCAGAATGAACGAACGCGGTTCCATTTTTACCAGGGCTGGCGCAGGACCTACGGGTATTTGGATTTTGGTTGGCACGATACTCTTTACGGGCACATGGATAAGTTGGGGCACTATTTTTCGGCGCAACTGCTCTCCGAACAACTCTACTTCATCAGTCGCTGGATCGGTTTTAATGATGCAACCAGTCGCTGGATCGGCCCAATTCTGAGTTCTTTGCTAATGCTGGAGATCGAGATTTACGATGGCTTTTTCAAGGACTGGGGTTTTAGCCTGGCTGATTTTACTGCGAACGAACTCGGTGCTTTTTCGCCAATTCTTAGAGAAAGGCTGCCTTGGCTCAGCATCGTCCAACTCAAATTTAGCTATCATCCCTCGCATTTTCCCAACCAGGAACCGACGTTCATTAAAGATTATCCTGGGATGACCTTCTGGTTGGCGATTCGGGTCCATGATCTTTTGCCTGCCCAAATGAAAAGCTATTATCCTGCTTGGCTCTGCTGGTCATTAGGTTACAGCGTGTCGAAACCGGCACGCGGAGATATCGAGTTGTTCCTTGCTCCTGATATCAATTGGCAGTATTTACCCTGGGGTAAATCCCCAACTATGCGTTATATAAAGCGAATATTAAATCATTTCCATTTCCCCGGTTTTGCTCTCAAGTTCCGGCCGAACCAGAAATTCTATCCGTTTTATTTCTAACATGCTCGGTTGCTCAAACGGAATCCCCGGCGGATCTGGATATTCTCTATAAGAAAATTCAACGAGCTTTTTGCATTTGATGACTTGTTTTTGACGGAGGAATTGTCAATGAAAGCTTTATTAAGCATCCTTTGCTTAGCGTTACTCCTGTTCATGGTATTGAACTGGCCGCTGCCTTTGGGAGCGACATCCAATCCAACCATAGGGTATCATCATTACGAAGCGTTGAGCAAAGCTATAAATGAATTAGTGGGCCGCGCCCCCCAGATCGTTCAATTAAGTTCTTTGGGTAAGACTTTGGGGGGACGGGATATTTGGGCGCTCCAAATTTCAGGTCGCCAGGGCAAACCGGCACAGGAAAAGCCTGCACTGCTTATCTGTGGCAATGCCGAAGGCGATCATCTCATCGGCAGCGAAGTGGCGTTAGGGATTGCTGAATATTTGATTACCAACTACGGCAAAGATTCGACCGTCACGCGCCTATTGGATCAACGGACATTTTATATTGTGCCACGCCTCAATCCAGATGGAGCAGAACTATTTTTCGGAAAACCGCTGAGAGAGCACAACGGAAACTTGAGGCCTTATGACGATGATTTCGATTGGCAAGTCGATGAGGATGGTCCTGAGGATCTCAACGGCGATGGGTTGATTACTTTAATGCGGGTGAAAGATAAAAAAGGCGACTGGGTGATCGACAAACAGGACGGCCGACTTATGGTCAAAAAACAACCTGATTCGCCATTGGACAGCCTTTATCAGGTTTATCCAGAGGGGATCGATAACGACGGAGATGAAAAGTACAACGAAGATGGACCTGGTGGATTCAACATCAATCGCAACTTCCCGCATAATTTTGGCTACCCAGTGCAAGGGTATCAGGTCTATCCAGCCTCGGAAGTCGAAACGCGAGCGCTAATCGATTATATGAATCGCTATGACCCTGCGGCGAAGACCAAGCCGCGCCAGAATATTTGTGCGATATTTCTGTTTTCCAAATACGACAATTTGGCAGCGGAACCAGGCATCGAATGCGGCCAGCCTACCCAAACGGTAAGACCTGCTCCTGAGGAATCGTCAATACAACAGGTCTTCGTTTTTCGCCGACGGAGTCAACAAGCTGGCCCGTCACAGCCGCCTGCCCAAGACCCTCAACCGCGCAAAACAGATGATAAAGACTTGCCGCTGTTCAAAAAAGTGAGTCAGCAATATAAAAAAATAACAGGGATTGAGAGCGCTGCTTCCGAGAAACCAGTTGGATCCCTGCTCGAATGGGGCTATTTTCAATATGGAGTCCCAACTTTTTCAGCTAATCTTTGGTCAGTGAGAAAAGAATCTGGGGCAAAATCGGATTCGCTCCAGCAAAAGACAGCTCCACAGGATCAGCCTTCCCCTCAACCCCGAGAGGCAGCTTCTTTGATGATGCCGCAGCGAGCTGGACGGCTCGGCCAAAGCGGTAGTCCCAATCAAAAGTCAGAGGCTACTGCGGATCACCAGTGGCTCACTTGGATCGACAAACAGAATAACGGCCTCGGCTTTGTTAATTGGACAAAGTTTCAACATCCGCAATTAGGGGAGATCGAGATCGGTGGTTTCCAGCCTTATCTGCGAGTTAACCCAGTGGCCGAACAAATCAAACCATTGGTCGAAAGCCATGCCAAGTTCGCCCTCTATTTGGCCGACCAATTTGCTGAAATCGAATTAACAAGACCAGAAGTGGAAAAGCTCGGCGATAATGTCTTTAGAGTGAAAGTCAAGGCCATCAATCGAGGCAAATTTCCCTATGCCACAGCCATGGGGCAACAGAGCCGCAACGTGAATCCAATCATGGTGCAATTAAAATTTTCCGATGACAAATCCATGAAACTGTTTGGCGGCTCCAAACGATACGAATTGCCTACACTGGCTCCTGCAGAGGAAAAGGAATATAAATGGATGATCATCTCACCTTCTGGCAGAGAGATCGACATTAGCCTCTGGGCACCCAAAGGTGGTGGCCGGCAGATCCGAACGGTCCGCTTAAAGTAAAATTTCCTGATTTAGCTCCATTCAACTAAAAGCTATTTTACCATGCGGATCGTCCATTACCTACTCGACGATAATAATTTTCAAACGAGCGTTCACGCTTTTTGCATCCAAAAGCAGGATATGATTTGACCAAAATTTGAAGAGGAAGATCAGATGGATACCCTAATAATAAGATTTGCTCGCTGGCTATTGGCGATCACCTTCGTAGTGTCGTTTGGACAAAATAGCGTCTTCGGTCAAAATTATCTTCCACGCAAATGGAACACTCGCAAGGTCAATTTGCAGTTCAATCGCTATTATGACTGGAAAGAGATGGAGCAGGCACTCCGATTATTAGAACGGACCTACCCCAAATTTCTCAAGCTCAGAAGCGCTGGCAAATCGTTCCAGGGCCGGGAGCTATGGTATATGACCATCAATAATCCCGACACCGGGGAAGAGCAAAACAAATGCGCAATGTACATCGATGCCAATATTCACGGCAATGAAGTGCAAGGTGGGGAGGTTTGTCTCTATACAATCTGGTATCTGATGGAAAATTATCCCTATAATGACTATGTCAAAAAGATCGTAGATGAACGGGTGTTTTACATTTTTCCATCAGTGAACCCAGATGGTCGTGACTTATGGCTCCATTTAGGTGGAGCAGCGCGGTCAGGCCAATTCCCTTATGACGAAGATAATGATGGGCTCTATGATGAGGACCCTCCCGAGGACCTGGATGGAGACGGAGAAGTTGGAGTCATGTTCATAAAAGTGAAGCCAGGTGAGGGGACACATCGGCTGAGCGATAAAGGTGATTGCCTGATACCGATAAAAAAGAATATCGAAGGCAAGCCGGATGAGATCGGTGAGTATAAATTTGTTGCCACCGAGGGAATTGATAACGATGAGGATGGTCGCTATAACGAAGACGGTGGCGGAGGCTATGATCCGAACCGCGATTTCGGTTCCTATTGGCAGCCCAAGTCGATCCAAATGGGCTCAGGCGACTACCCATTCACCTGGGTCGAATCGCGGCTGATCCGGGACTTTCTCTATCAGCATCCAAATATCGCTGGGGTTCAGGCCTTTCATAATTCTGGCGGCATGATCTTGCGCGGGCCCGGCATCCAGCAACACGGGGAGTACCAACAGGCCGACCTTTCAGTTTATGATGAGATCGGCAAAAAGGGCGAGAAGATCATTGAGAACTATCGTTACATCGTGATCTGGAGCGATCTGTATGCGGTCTGGGGTGGTTTCATCGATTTCACCCACGATATGCTCGGAATCTATTCATTCTCGAATGAACTTTGGACATCGCGAGCTGATTTGGACAAAGATGGGAGGACCAGCGATGATGAAGAGGAGTTTTTCGATCGATACATTGATATGGACAATACGGTCATTCCAATGCACGAAATCGACCATCCCCAATTGGGCAAGGTGACGATCGATCGCGATCGGACCAAACTCAGCGGTCGCGTACCACCGAGCTGGCTGCTTGAAGAGTTGTGTCACCGCAACATGGCGTTCTGCCTGTTGCACGCCTATGAAATGCCACTGCCCGTTATCAAATCCGTGAATGCGGAAAAAATTTCAGGAAACCTCTTTCGGGTGAAAGTAACGCTTTATAACGAGCGACTCATGCCCACCATTTCGGCTGCAGCATCGCAAAACAAAGTGCAGCGGCCCGACATCCTTTCCATCGATGGCAAGGTGAAAGTATTAGCGGCAGGCATCAATAAAGATTTTCAGCTCACCCAAGTCCCCGAGCGATTTCGTCGTTACTTTCTACAAGCGCAAGACAGCGACGTCGATCTCATCGATCAAAAAGATTTGAAGAATCTCAAGCTCACTCACGGCATCCCAGGCAGAGCTGAAGTTCAATATGACTTTTTGGTCGAAGGAAACGGTAAAATCACCGTTCGGCTCGATTGTCTCAAGGGTGGAAAACACACTAAAGAGATTGTCTTGAAATGAAAGCGATTTTATGACCTAATGCTTTAAAATGAATCCCCGTTAAAGATACTTGCCATCTGAAAACACAAAATGAACGAATTTTCGAGTATCAGGGAGTGTGTGTGGTCTTTTTTTTGGTTTCATGGAGTGATTTTGTTTTATATTTTTCATTTTAGGATTTCAGGTTAGTTCAGTTCTGGCTGTCAAGCTTGCGTATGCAGGGATCCACTGGAAAAGGAGATGCCTGTATCGATTCGAAATTTTTTCATTTTGAAAAAGCTTCGCATCAAATGGCTGATGATGAGACATAATTCTCCCAAAAATCGGGATAAGGCTCTGGATTGAGATTGGCGCTCCTGCAAATCAAAAAACTTTTAGATTCAAAAAGATTCGACACGAAGTCTTTTTATGTTGAATCACTCAAAAATCATCCAACCAAAGCGACGAATTGAGGCAAACTAGGGAATTTTGCTGGTGAATCGAAAATTAGGAATGCAAAGGATCTGTTTTTTTCTCACGGTTACAATCGTGATAGCTTTTTTTGGAAGCTTCACTCTGGCGCAAGTTATCCCCTACCCTGATCAACAATATATCATCCGCTCAGCGGACTCGCTAGTGCTCAACGCAGAATTGATCAGTAATATTACAGCGACACACGATGGTGAAGGGGTACAACTTGTCGATGGTGCTTTAGTCGGTTATCTTATTTTGAATCCGCAGCGTTCCCAGTACCCGTTCAATATTGGGCTGCCGTCGTGGAACGGCTCGGCTCCAGGCGACAGCGGTGGATTCCGGGTACTCATTCGAGTGCCCTATCTCAATGGTTGGTCCCCTTGGCTGGATGTCGGTTATTGGAAGGCCAATCTTTGGCCCTCGAAAACCACCCATTTCAGTGGCGGCTGGATCGATGTGGATATTCTTGATCTGTACTATTACACAGACCAATGGCAGTTTGCAGTTGAGCTGAAGCGAAATCCTGGCGTCGTAACTTCTCCAACTCTCTCACTGCTATCGCTGTTCGTTAGTGACAGCCGTACAACTCAAAATCTCGATTACACCTCCATATTAGCGGACAAACCAGAGCAAATTTTCATTCCCACCACCTTTTTAGCCCAATATCGTCTTTCGAATGAGATCGGGGGGAGCATTTGTTCACCCACCACCGTTTCAATGATTTTATTAAGCTACAAAATTCCAGTGGATCCGCTCCAATTCGCCTGGGATACTTATGACCCTTATTGGAAGATGTTCGGGGTCTGGCCTCGGGTGGTCCAGAACGCATCCGAATATGGCCTGGTGGGCACTGTTACGCGGTATCGGAGCTGGAGTCAGGCGAGGGAGGTATTAGCCAAAGGCGGGCGCATCGGGATGTCCATCGGTAAACCACTCTACGAAGGTCATCTGGTGATGCTTGCTGGGTTCACCTCCAATGGCGATCCCATCGTGCACGATCCGGCTCGAACTTACGATGGCTATGCCCATATATTTAACAAGACTGACCTCTCCCATTCCTGGTTCGATAAGGGAGGGGTCGCATATACGTTCTTTTTGAAGGATAGTACCACTGCCACCACTGTTGTCGTCAAGCATCCCGGCCAACAAGCTCCCACAACGTGTTTTACATTGTATCCGAATTTCCCAAACCCGTTTAACAGCAGTACTACTCTGCGCTATCAACTGGATCAAGCGGGAGATGTGGAACTGTGCATTTATAATTTGTTGGGCGAACGGCTAATTACTTTGATCAATGAATTCCAGCCTTCTGGCTCTTATGAAAAGCAATGGGATGGCAGGGACGAAGCAGGTCGACTATTGCCAAGCGGTGTTTATTTCTCGCGGCTTCGATTTGAGGACCAAAAGATCGCCACAGTCCGATTGGTCATACTCCGCTGATCGACGTAAATCCACTTTGTCATCGATTATTCATTTCATCTATGATTGTCGAATTGGAACAGATTGGGGGGATGATGTCGCGCAATCTGACAACGCTCAGATTGGGTCAATCGCTAGCCGACCATTCAATTTGGGAATCTTTCTGAAAAATTTTTCCTAAAAGCGATTAAAAAAATGGAATCGCCCCGGCAAGCTTGGCTGACATCAGGCGATTCCATTCATTCAATGAATAGGTGGTTCACTGAGGTGATAAGCTTCTCGCTAAAGAATTTTTTCTCCAATGGATTTTGCTCCAGTATTATCCCCACTTTTCGTAATACACCAACTCTTCGAGAGGCTTGCGCCTTTTGGGTTTCGGTTGGTCGGCTGGATAGCCCAGCGGTGTAAAAGCGATCGGTTCGACATCCGCTGGCAGGGAGAGGATTTCTCTTGCCACTTGAGGATTAAAGGCTGCAATCCAGCAGGTTCCCAAACCCAGATCAGCCGCTGCCAAGATCAGATGATCCATGGCAATGGTAGCGTCCACTTCTGCGTAATTTTTTCCGTCGATGCGGGCCCATGCCTCGGAAGTCACCGCACAAATGCCAATTACCAGCGGCGCCTGACTGAACCAATCCCGATGATACAACCTTTTCAGCTCTGCCTCCTTACCCTGCGTGTGGATCACAATCAATCGAAACGGCTGGCGATTTGCCGCTGTCGGCGCCAGCACCGCCGCCTCAAGCACTCTTTTTAACTTGTCATCCTCTACCGGTTTTTGTTGATATGCACGTACTGAATAACGCTTTTGAATGAGTTCAAAAAATTCCATGGCTCGCTCCTTTTCTGGTATGGGTAATCGTCTTGTTCAAAGACCGAACTGTTATTAGTCATTCAAAATGACAGATGTTAGGGCTTGGAAAGTTCTTTCTTATTATTTATCCAATCTCCCAATTGGAGATTATAAATTTTCTAACATTCATTTTCGCAGTGCCAATGGCACATGTTTAACTTTCAATTTGATTGACTGACAGGGGAATTTTGATCCTTTTGGGAAAAACGCTGATGAATGAACTCTCGCTGCTGATGACCAATCCACTTTCTTCCTCCATGCCGAATTTGAAAAATGTCACAAAATGTGATTTGGGTCGGCCAAATAATACCACCAATGATGATAGATCCCATTTTGCTGACCTTTGGCCCGCGGAATATGTTTGAACCACCACTTATGGTGTTCCCGCATATCCCCGTTACCCCATTCTTCGCAGTTCACCTCTCGTACCGTGCCTTTGAAATTGGGAAAGTTGTACCAATCGTCACAGTTGCTAAGCACATAGCGGGGGTTGCCCCAATCATAGTCCTTTTCGCTGTTGGGGGCAAAATGGACATTGCCGCAATTCGCCTTTCCTGGAGCGATTTTGTCATAAAGGGTGAACAGTTCCCAATAATTCTGGTCTTTTGGAACGTTGCGAAACAGATGACTGAGCATCGATTCAGTGGCATGACCAAAATCTTCTAGCATGCAGCCCACTTCGCGTTCATAATTGAAACCGTAAGTGATAAATCGGCGCGAACAGTGCTCGGTATTCGGCACGGGATCAGAATTGCAGTAAAAAGCGCCTTTACCGGCCATTGTTGTCTCCCAAAAACCGCTATAGGGAAACGAGAAGCACCAGACTTCGTCGATCTCCCCAGCCTCGACCTTTTCGATGACATCGAACTCATCAAAAATGGCGTGATAATCCACGCCATCTGGCTGGTGAAAACCGCTCCGCTCTCGCCAGCACTTCAGAAAAGTCTCGTCCGTATAACGAAAGCCATCGATTTTCACTGGATACTCATCCACTTCAAACCTTTGAACAATTTGATAATCCAGATAACCGTCGCTCACCTCGAGCAGATCCTTCCGATAAATCAGAGCGAGGGAATCGGGGTCGTTCCAACCGATCACTTCGGTGAGACGACGGCCTCCTTCGGATTCAATGATCGGGTTAAAAATGATCATCAGCACCTTGCGCTCAATTTTCGATGGCAAATCCTGTTGTTTGGCTGGACACGAAACGAGCGAAAAAGTTAGCAGCAACGTCCATACGAGGATATCGATTCTTTTTTTCATTTGAGCATTCCTTTCACGATAAAATTACGGTTCATTGGCAAAATCATTTATATGCCGATCCGACCACATGCAATTTCATAAGATTGGTAGTCCCCTTGATGAAAATGGGCGAGCCCATTAAAATGATAATAATATCTCCATGCTTCACCAATTTCTGGTCCAATAGGATTTGTTCGGTGCGGCCGATAATCTGGTCAGTGCTATCCAGATATTCCATTTGCAGAGAGCAAATTCCCCAGGATAGGCACAACTGGCGCTGAACGATCTCTGATGGTGAAAAAGCGATGATCTGGGTTTTGGGCCGATATTTGGACACCATCCTTGCGGTAAAGCCGGATTTGGTAAAAGCGACGATGGCTTTGACGTTAAGAAACTCCGCCGCCTCACACGCTGAATGACTGACAGCATCAGCAATGGACAATGTTTTTTCCGCCGGAGATAAACGATGTCCCATCCAGGCGCCTGCTTGTTCCGCCTCAGTAATAATCCGCGCCATGGTATGAACGGTTTCCACTGGATAATTGCCAGTCGCCGTCTCGGCCGAAAGCATGACCGCATCTGTACCATCGAAAATGGCATTCGCCACATCCGAGACCTCAGCTCGGGTTGGACGTGGATTGAAACGCATCGACTCGAGCATCTGAGTGGCGGTGATCACTGGTTTGCCGAGATGGGCTGCCTGTTGAATGATCCGTTTTTGTAATAACGGCACCTTTTGCAACGGCAATTCCACCCCAAGATCGCCTCTGGCAATCATCACGCCATCCGCTGCCGCAAGGATCTTATCCAGATGGTCAATTGCCTCTGGTTTCTCCAGCTTCGCCAGCACCATGATTTCCTGACCGCGGGATTGAATCAGCTCTTTTACAGCTAAAACATCGTCCGCACTCCGAACGAACGAAATCGCCACCAAATCAACTCCATGCTCCATCCCGAACATGAGATCGTCGCGATCCTTATCCGTGAACGATGGTTGACTGATGGCAACACCAGGCAAATTGATCCCCTTGTGGTCAGATAAGATTCCACCAGCGATCACCTGACAGAGTACCTCGTTGCCGCGACTTTCCACCGCTTTCAATTCAATCAGGCCATCATCCAATAATATTTTGTCTCCGGGACGCACGTCGCGGGCCAGATTGCGATAGCTCGTGCCAATCCGTTGCTCATCCCCGATTATGTCATCAGCGACGATGGTAATCTGCTGTCCCCTATTCAATACTACCGAGCCGGTTTTAATTTTGCCCACCCGCAACTTCGGCCCTTGAAGGTCTTGCAAAATTGGAATAGGCTTGCCTAACTGAGACGAAACCTTTCGGATCGCGGTGATCATCGAGAGATGTTCCTGATGTGTTCCATGGGAGAAATTCAATCGCACCACATTCATCCCAGCGTGGATCAATTGCTGGATCATCGGCTCAGAGTTCGTTGCTGGACCAAGCGTACAGACAATTTTCGTTTTGCGCATAGTATACCCTAATTTTTGCATTGGATGAGCGAACAACTTATCGCACGCGTTCCAAGCTCATTCCATCGGTTCTGAACACCACAGCGCCATTCACGTCGGTTCGGACGGTTTTGATTCCAAATTGATCGAGCCGGCGGAGGATTGAAGGTGCTGGGAATTTAAACTTATTATTTTTGCCAACTGAAATCACGGCGTATTCAGGTTGAACCATTCGCAGCCAAGCAGCGCTCGAGGAAGTTCGACTGCCATGATGGGCGATCTTTAGCACATCAGCCTTGAGCAAGGGCCCATAATGAATCAGCCAGGCTTCAGCGTCATGACCGATATCCCCAGGAAAAATGAAGCTTTTTTGACCATAAGTGATCTTCGCTACTACCGAACAATTATTGATATCGTCCCTCCAGCAGCGCACCCACCGCTCAGTCGGATGGAGAAAAGAAATTACGCAGTTCTCAAATCCTGGTAGCACCTGACCCGCTCGCGCAACCTGGTGTTCCCTTCCTTGTTTCTTGATGATCTCCTGATAAGTCGAACAAATAGCTGAAGCATTGAGTAATCCATTATCAAAAACCTGGTTTACTGAAATAGCTTGGAGCACTGAGGCAACTCCCCCAATATGGTCATTATCGGCATGGGACACAACCACAGCATCAAGCCGATTGATGCGATGGCGCTTCAGGTAAGGCACAATGATCGATTCGCCACTATCAAATTCCTCCTGAGCTGGACCGCCATCGATCAATAGCTTTTTGCCGCTTGGAAAACAGATCAATGCCGCATCGCCCTGACCGACGTCAAAATAGATCACCTCGAGCCACTTTTTATCTTTTAGAATCGGTTGCCAGACAAGAAATAAAAGTCCCCCAAGAGATACATAGACCAGAGCTTTGCGGTAAACTTCGCGATCAAGGTTCAAAATGATCCAGAGAAATCCATAGCTTGCTGCAACAATGACAATGCTGATTGCGCCCACTTCCACAGCCGAAAATTTCCATTTTCCCACTGCGTCGACAAGCTGGATTAGTTTATCCAGAAATAGCATATTCGCTGTGGCGTAAAGCCGAGCAATTGAGAGTGAGAATAGCCCTATCATTGACGATGCAAGCCCCAAGGCAATGATGATCCCAACCATCGGAATAACTATTAAATTCAGCAGGGTCCCGATAATCGAAAAACGACCGAAATAATAAACCGTAATGGGCAAGGTGCCAAGTTGAGCAGCAAAACTCACCAGGAACAAAGATCCCAAATAGTTTCCCCCTCGATAATTCATCAATTTAGTAAAACCAGGAATTTTATCAAAGATATTTTTTAATCGGCGATAAAGAAAAACGATTGCGAGCGTGGCGGCAAATGAAAGTTGAAACGAAGCCTGGAACAAGTCCATAGGGTGAATCAGCAAGATGATAATTGCTGCCATCGAGATCGCATTGAGCGCATCGCAGTTTCGCTGGAGCAGCCGGCCAATCAGAAAGATACCCAACATGACGGAGGCCCGAACGATGGGTGGTTCAAAGCCAATGATCAAATTATAGCAAAATAAACTGATCAGCATCGCGATGATTTTGCCGGCATGATTAAAGCGAAGCAGGCTGAACAAAACAAAAAATATGGTCGCCACAAATCCAACATGCAACCCGGAGATAGCCAAGGCATGAATCACCCCGCAGCGGGAAAAGGCTTGGTTCAATTCGGGGTCGATTTCACCGCGTTCACCCAATAGAAGCGCTTTGATCAGTGCCCCGGCTTGGCCTGGATACAACTCATGAAGCGTTTTATAGAATTTGGCCTTGCTGAACGAAACCACGCTTGCGATCGAAATCGACTGCTCGGATGGCAATATCGTCACTGCATCTGGCTTGGAAATGTCCATGATCCCAAATATACCATGGCTCAGCAAAAATTTCTGGTAATTGAATTCCCCGGGATTGCGCTCGCCCCGTGGCATTTGTAATTTTCCGGTGATGTGCAAATGATCACGATAATTAACGGCCAGATTCATCCGCCATAAGCGCACTAATATGTTCCCATGAACTGGCCGCAGTCTCCCTTGCCAATCGATTTGCCTGACAGCGAATTCAAATTCAAGTCGTCGGCCTCTGTATTGAGGGAAAGCGTTAACCGTTCCGTCAAGGGTTACGGTTTCCCCGCTATCAACAAAATAGCTGATATGATCGGGAGGCATCGTCCCAGTGGCAAGCTCGTAGCGGAACAGACCAGCAGCGATCGCCGCGAGAATAAGGCATAAATTTAACAAGGAAACCTTTCCGCAAAGCCCAAGAATTGCGGCTATTAAAGCAGTGAATAGAATAAACAAAGAAATGGTGCGGGGAAGATCAAAATAATATCCAATGATCGATCCCGCAATGAGGAGTATTGCCAATTTGAAAGCCGGACGATTTTGTAGCGAATAAATGAACGCTTTCATATAAGAATAGGCAAGTAGAGCAAACGAAATGGTCTTGGCGAACAAATTTATGATTGATTTGAACGAACAAGATTCTTCGTCAATTGCGCCTGAGTTAGCAATGCATTTAATTGCTGCCATCTGCCCCAATCAAATTGGTGCAATGGACTCGACTCAGGCGATCCAACTAACTCCAGCGGAAAACAATACTGGTTGGTTTTTCCAATGTCGTGGCTGCCAGGCGGCAAATTGCACCGGTTTTCTCAGAAGTGATAAAAGCGACGTTTCACCTCTCTTGGTTATTTAACCAATATAATAACCTACTAACTTCATGGTTCAATTCATCGAGCGGGCCGTCATTGTAAATCACTATGTCGGCCCGTTTTATTTTCTCCTGCAGCGGCATTTGTGCGGCAATTCGCTTCATGATCTCTTGTCGTGACAAGCCATCCCTTTTCATTAGTCTCCGAATCACTGTTTGTTCTGAGGCAGCTACCACAACGATCACATCGAATTGCTTTTCCACGCCAGCTTCAAAAATCAATGCAGCCTCCACACCTGCAAAACGAAATTTTCCTGATCGCTCTAAATTTTCCAATTCATTTTTTTGATATTTGATCACATGGGGATGCACAATTTGGTTCACAAGATGCTTTGCCTTTTCATCGTTGAAGATTATCTCAGCCAATCGCTTGCGGTCAAGTTTACAATTTGGGAGATAGATTTCATCGCCGAATGCTCGCTTGATATCAGCCCGAATTTCAGGATCACTTTCCATCAGCTCCCGCGCCACGAGATCGGCGTGGATGATAGGGATCCCATTTTGCTCCAGCAACCGACAAACCTCCGATTTGCCACAGCCAATTCCCCCAGTTATGCCGATCTTGATCATAATCTTTACCCCCAACTCGCGACCAGTTCAATTCAACTCAAGGCAAAATTTTTTTCGATGTAGCGCTCAATATTCATCAATCTTGCTCGTCATGGGTTTGAATTTCAGACCAAATCTTTTAATAAAGATAATAAATAATAATTCTCATTTCAACAAGATTTTCCGCAAAATGAAAATTTTCGCTTTTATTTAATATTAGAACAAAATGTACCCTCGTCGATGATCTCCGATTTGAGATAAGCTGGTTGGTCATTTTTTCGGGGAAATCGGGCTTTTCATCCACTCATCTGTCGAGGCAGAGAAAAATCTAAATGGTTTAGTTTGAATTCCCGGAACGATGAAAGGCCAGTTTTCTTGAAGCCATAGCATTACCTCAGCGCAAATACCCATGCTTGCGAGCAAGCTATCCAGGAATTCCCTCCTTCGCTATCTTTTCAACTGCTGCAATAAAAGCATCCAGCTCATCCAAACGAGTGTAAACATGGGGCGTAACGCGAACGCCGCGAAATTGTTCATGCACAATCGGTGTGGTATAGATTTTATATTTGGCGAATAAATGATCGCAGATCTTGCCTGGATCTAAACCTTCGATGGCGAAATTGCCTAGGCCGCAGGATTGTTCTCGTTGCAACGAAGTGATCATTTTCACCGTCGGAAACTTGTTGACGCGCTCAGCCCAATAATTTTTAAGGAATCGCAGCCGCTCTTCCTTTCGTTTTGCCCCAATTCCATTATGAAAGTGGATCGCCTCAGCTATAGCTAATTCGGTAGGAAACGAACGAGTACCCAGCGCCTCGAATTTGCGGATATCGCTGCTGTTCGGATCCTCTGGGGCGAACAAAGGCCAGATCTTTTCGATTTTCTCTTTCTTCACCCACAAAATGCCCGTGCCGAACGGTGCGCAAAGCCATTTATGCAAACTGGCGCCAAAATAATCGCAATGAAGCTCTGGAATTTTATAATCCAAATGGGCAAAAGAATGGGCGGCATCCACGATCACCTCGATCCCATGGGCATGTGCCATATCGCAGATCTCGCGCACTGGGGTGATCTGTCCGGTCAAATAGATAATGTGGCTAATCATGATGATCCGAGTTTTGGACGTAATTCCTTTTTCCAGCGCTTCGGTGATCTGACTGAGATGCGCTGGTGGAGTTGGAATGCTGACGGTTTTTATGGCGATACCGTCACGTTTTTGTCGCTGGCGCCAAGCACGCATCATACTGGGATATTCCTGATCTGTAACCAACACCTCATCGCCGCGTTTCAAATCAAGCCCGAAAATCACCGTCTCCAGCGCTTCAGTGGTATTCCGCACAATGGCGATCTCCTCAGCCGAGGCGCCCGAAAGCTCGGCCAATAGGGATCGGATGGTCTCACGTCTTGGGCCAAGCACGTTCCACATGGTGTGAGCAGGTGCTTCATTGGAGAACTCATTGTATCGGACCAGTGCCTCTTGAACGATCCTCGGCTGCGGACTCACACCGCCATTATTCAAGTTGATGATCCCCCGTGTAGTAGAAAACGCCTGTTGCACCTGAAACCAAAAATCCTCCTGTTCCGCGGCTGCTGCTGGGGTCAAATGATCGATCTGACTCGCTGCCGCCGCTATCTGTTTCGCAACACAACTATTATAGAAAACCCCAGTAAGCATCACGCCACCAGCAATACTGCCCAGATGATTAAGAAACATCCTTCGGGATTCATTCATCATTATTTACTCCTTCTGTTTTTGGGAACAAAGATTCATCCAAAAAATAGAGCGCAAGCAAGGTGGTTGCAATGACTATTAGACGGTTATCATGAATTTAAAACCATAAAGATTAGCTTTTTTGGAATATAGTCAGCTCATTATTAAAAAGCAAGCAAGATTAACTAAGAGTTTCGTCGAGTGATCAATTTTGAGACACAAGCTATTTTTTGGTTCAAAATTAGACATTCGATTACAATTCTGTCAGCGCAAGAAGTATCCAAAAATATCAACTTATCCAGATTTCCTTTCATTGGCACATATCTTGCATTAGATACTAATAGCAACAGGAAATTTAATGAAGCGACTGAAAAGGAATAGTGGAATGAAAAAACGGCACGTTACGATTATAAACCGAAAGGAAATTTCTGGAGCATTGAATCGCTATATCACCGACAAATTGTTCGAGTCCCGGATATTGGAGCTTCCTCAGCAGGCAATGCAGCGGATGTCATTGACTCCAGATATCCCACTTTCCAGCGGAAAAAAATAGACAGCATGCAATAGGATCGCTTGTATCTCTGTTACCCTCCAACCCCTTAGACACCCCCCTGGTCTGAGGGGTTTTTTTTCTTGACTTGTGCTATAGCAAAATGCATCAGAAGAATTCTTCAATTCATCAAAAACATTTCATTCCTTAATCCTAATTTTCATAGGCAGCAATTATATCAGGCTTCATGAAAATTCTTCAGGAATCGCCCTCAAAATTGTTTCACCATGGTCAAACTGAAACTGAAAAGCTCGATTTTTTTATCTTTTTAAATTTTTGCTTGACTATTGTCGGCTTTATTGTTATTATACGACCAATTTGTTCAAAGAAAATTATTTCGAAATCATGCACAATAAAATGAGAATCCAATATTATTCGGAGGGAGATTTTCATGGCAGTTACTAATTTAACTGAGATGTTTCTCGATACAGTCCAACGCTACGGCACAAAAACCGCTTTGATGCACAAGGTGGCAGGGCAATATCAGTCGATTAGTTATCAAGAATTTGGGGCGATCGTGAAAGACCTTGCATTGGGATTAGCGTCGTTGGGGGTTAAGAAAGGCGATCGGGTGGCGCTGTTATCGGAAAATCGGCCGCAATGGGCGTTTTCGGATTTCGCCATCTTATCCCTGGGCGCTATCAATGTCCCAATTTATCCATCGCTTTTGCCAAAACAAATCGAGTATATTTTGAATGACTCGGAATCGAAGATTATCATCACATCGACAAAAGATCAAACAGATAAGGTGATCCAGATTCTCAGCGAGCTGCCCGTGCTGAAATATGTTGTGTATATGGATGATGAAATATCGCATCCCAAGGCTTTATCTTTTCAGCAAGTCATGGAACGGGGCAAGGAGTTCGGTAGCCAACATCCAGAATATTATGATCAGGTGACACGAGCGATTCAGCCTGATGACCCTGCTGGGATTATCTACACATCTGGAACAACGGGAAGTCCTAAAGGCGCCGTCCTGACGCACAAAAATTTCTTATCAAATGTCCAAGGGGGTACAGCAACGCTTCATATCGGCCCAGAAGACACCTTTTTATCGTTCTTGCCATTATGCCATGTATTTGAACGCATGGGCGGACATTTCTGCCCAATATCAGTTGGCGCAACGATCGCTTATGCCGAGAGCATCGATACGGTAGCGCAGAATCTGGTTGAGGTGAAGCCCACCATTATGACCAGCGTACCGCGGTTGTTCGAAAAAATGTATGCGCGCGTGTTGGACAATGCCCGAGCCGGTGGCCCCATTAAGCAGAAGATCTTCGACTGGGCGATCAAAACTGGGGAGAAATATGTGAAGGCCAAAAGCAAAGGAAAAGTGGGCGCGGTGCTTCAAGCAAAATACAACCTTGCCCATAAATTGGTCTTCAGCAAGTTACATGAGCGCGTCGGCGGGAGATTAAGGTTTTTTGTGTCTGGTGGCGCCCCGTTGCCCAAAGAGATCGGCGAATTTTTTCACTATGCTGGGATCAAGATTTTGGAAGGCTATGGCCTTACCGAAAGCTCGCCGGTCATCGCCTTAAATCCAGAAGATAAATTCAAATTCGGTACAGTAGGACCAGCATTGGTCAAAGGCGGCGTTGAGATTAAAATTGCCGATGATGGCGAGATCCTTACCCGTGGGCCTCATGTGATGAAAGGTTACTACAAAAAGCCGGCCGAAACCAAGGAGGCAATCGATGCCGATGGTTGGCTCCACACTGGCGATATCGGATATTTGGACGAAGACGGATACCTCACCATAACCGATCGCAAAAAAAATATTATCGTGACCTCAGGAGGAAAGAACATTCCGCCAGCTCCCATCGAGAATTTATTATTAACTAGTCCCTTGATCGATCAGGTCCTAGTGATCGGCGACAAGCGAAAATTTCTGTCTGCTCTTATCGTCCCGAACTTTGAGTTAGTTCAGAATTACGCTCAAGAGCAAAATATTCCATTCAAAGACAACCAAGAACTGGTGACCAACCCACAAATCGTGCAGTATATCGGCAAGGAGGTTGAGCGACTCTGTGCTAATTTGGCGCGTTTCGAACAGGTGAAAGCATTTCGCCTGATGCCTAAACCGTTCACTATAGAGGAAGGTGAATTAACCCCAACCCTGAAGATCAAAAGAAAACTGGTTGAAGAAAAATATGCGGAGTTGATCGATTCGATCTATGCCGAATGAGCTGGAAATCGCTCGATCGGACCCGAAAATGATTCGGACTTAGCTTTATCTAACCTTCCGAAAATTCACGCATTTTTTGATTCGATCCATCAGTTAACAAAAAAATCTCTTGATTCGAGGCGATGCATCCAAACGCATCGCCTCTGAGGGGGAAAGAGGATTCGCAATCAGTCATTATTTTCTATTTTGCGGGAATCTATAAAATCCTTACCTCAGACTTCTCCAGAACCATCCAACGAAACATGGGGACAAGGAAACTCCCCGATTTTCATTTTTAGAATTCCATGTAAATCCTCATGTTTAGCAGGACAAATTTTTCAATTTTCAATGAATTCATTTTTTCCCAGCAATTCTAATTTAACACCTGCTATTTGAACATATTTCAATTCACGCTCAATATCAATTTCAGACGGGCTGCTAAAGTGAGGACTAATTAACCCTGTCTTTTTGTAAATCAAGCTCGTTTTTTAAAGAGATTGAAAAAAGCTGCAAGCATTCCCGAAGATACCTGCAAGATAAGCAATTTCGAAATTCAGCACTTCCAAACTTCAGATGCCATCTAGAAATTTCAATCGGCGATTCCGAATCTTTTATCGGATTCTTTCATCGAAATAGAAGGTCGAAAATAGATAGTCCAAAGAACTTCGTTCCAGAAATTGGCTTTCAACTTCTGATTCAGTCAGAAAGAACTCATAAACAACTTGAAAGGAATTTGTTATGCCAATCACTAAGAACACCACCATCGCAGAAATCGTCTTTCAGTATCCAGAGCTGATTGAGCCATTACATGAAATTGGGTTATACTGTTTCTCTTGAGGTGGCTCCCCAGCCTGGGGAACGCTTGCGTTGCAGGCGCGATTGAATGGAATCCGAAATATTGATGAGATTATAGATCGGTTGAATCAGATTTTAGCTGAGCAGCAAAGGACAGCCGCTGAGCAATTGGAACGAAGCTGAGATTGCTGATTACTACCCAATAGGCTTCTCTGAAAAATGAAAAAACCACCTCTGAATTTGTTTTGGGTGGTTTTTTATTTGTTTGCTATAGATCAAAATAATGGGATTAACGATGCATCCAAGTCCCCCTTGCGGTTTACTCATTATTCATCGATGATCATGGACAGTGAGATGCGACCAGTTTCGGGTTTCACGGACAATACTTTCACTTTTACGTTTTGCCCGACGCTCACTACATCGGTCGGCTGCTTGATGAATCGTTTCGCCATCTGGCTCTTATGCACCAATCCATCCTGCTTGACACCGATATCAACAAAGGCGCCGAAATCCACTACATTCCGGACCGTTCCCTCCAGCACCATGCCCTCCTTGAGGTCCTCGATTTTCAGCACATCCCGGCGGAAGATCGGCTTGGGCAATTCATCTCGCGGATCGCGATTGGGTTTGGCCAGGCTTTCGATGATATCCTGCATCGTAGGAATACCAGTGCCACAGATTTCAGCTAATTTTTGCACCGACAGTTTTTTCAGCCGCATCCGTTGTTGCAATAATTCCCCATGACCGCGAACCGCCGTGCTATCCAGTTCTAATTCCTGAAGCAACCGCTCAGCAGCTTGATACGATTCAGGATGAACTGCGGTCATATCGAAGAAATTTTCAGCATTGGGAATCCTCAAAAATCCCGCACATTGGGTGAAAGCCATCTCTCCCATTCCCTTCACTTCGAGCAATTGCTGGCGATTTTTGAATTCACCGCGCTCATTTCTTGCCGCCACAATGTTCTCCGCCAGCCTGCTATTGATCCCAGCGACATATTTCAGCAGTGCTTTGGAAGCAGTATTGAGATTCACTCCAACAAAGTTCACACACGATTCCACCACTTGATCCAACATCTGGCTGAGCTTCGCCTGATTCACATCGTGCTGATAAAGCCCCACGCCGATGGACTTGGGATCGATCTTTACCAATTCTGAGAGTGGATCCAACAAACGCCGAGCGATGGATACAGCCCCGCGCATCGCAACATCCAGGTCTGGAAATTCCTCCTTGGCAAGCGGCGAGGCGGAATAGACGGACGCCCCAGCTTCATTGACGATAATATACGATAGATCACCATCGTACGCCTCGATCGTCTCGATCGCCAAAGTTTCGGTCTCACGAGAGGCGGTGCCATTGCCGATGGAAATGATCTGAACGTGATGCTTTTTGACTAATTCCAACAATTGATCTTTGGCTTGTTGCCATTGGCGCTGCGGCTCATGCGGATATATAGTCGCTCCCTCAAGAAATTTACCGGTCGGATCGATCACGGCCACCTTGCAGCCAGTCCGATAGCCAGGATCAATACCCATGATTGTGGCACCATGAACCGGGGGTTGCATTAATAGATTTCTCAGATTTTTGGCAAAAATTTCGATTGCATGAGCATCAGCCTGCTCGGTCAATTCACTGCGGATCTCGCGCTCGATTGAAGGCGCGATCAGCCGTTCGTAGCTGTCGGCGATAGCGGTCTTCAGTTCTGGCGTAAAGGGTGAGTTCTGATTGGTCAGATATGCTTGCTCGATACTTGCGATGCATTCGGAAATCGGCACATCCACTTTCACCTTCAAATAGCCCTCACGTTCGCCGCGATTGATGGCCAGCGTTTGATAGGGCTGAATTGTTTTGACTGGATGCGAGAATTCAGCATAAACCTCATAATTCCCCACATCCTCTTTGTTTTTTGCCTCGGAAACGACCACTCCCTTTTGCTGGAAGATAAGTCGAATGGCTTTGCGGACCTCAGCGTCGTCGGAAATGACTTCTGCACATATATCGCGCGCGCCAGCCAGCGCTTCGTCCACGGTATTTACCCCTTTTTCCGCGTCCACAAAAGATGCCAACAACCCTTGATAATCCTCGAAATCGGTTGCTAACTTTAACATGAGTTCGGCAAGAGGCTCCAATCCTTTCTCTTTTGCAACCGTAGCCCGAGTTCGTTTTTTAGGTTTGTAGGGCAAATAAAGGTCTTCCACCTCTTGCAATTTCGCGGCATCGAGAATTTTTTGTTTCAACTCTGGTGTTAATTTACCCTGTTTCTCGATCGAGTTCAATACGGTTTCCTTTCGCGCATCTAATACGCGCAAAGAACGGATGCGATCCTCAATAGCACGGATCTGTTCTTCATTTAGATTCCCTGTCATCTCCTTCCGATATCGAGCGATAAAAGGAACGGTATTCTCGCTATCGAGCAACTCAACAGTCTTTTGAACCTGCCAGACCATGAGCTTTAATTCTGCTGCAATGGTTTGAAAATGCTTTTCTCCATCCATATTGAATTTCCATATAAAAAAGACATCACTTCATGACACACCTGTCGGCTCTTGCGATCGCAGTAAACCTGCATTTCAAAGCGATAAATCAAAAAAAGAATCTCCGCAAAAAAATTTTATGCTCTGAAAAATAACCAGAAATTTAGCATGAGATCGTTTGCATTTGATCGCAGAAATAATCTCAAGAGCCCGGTTTATCCAGTTTAAAACACGATCAGCAAATATAAAATTTTTTAACTAACTTGCAAGGATTTTGTTGGTTTTTTCCCTGCTTTATATAAGAGCGCCCTTTCCAGAAGGAGCTTGACTGAAAAGGGCGTTCCCTTTGGCAAATCCAATAAGCATCGGGTTAATACTGTGAAGTCATTTTCCCGCTTAGTTATGGTTTGCCATGTTTTGTTCGAATGGGTTTAAAAGATCAATTAGCTTCGTCAATATCTCAAATTCACTTTCAATGCTGAATAGGCCATCGTATCATGCAATCCTCGATGATTAGCCTCAATTTTTGATAACTCAATGATCCAGCCATCAGGACCGGTTATCAAGTATGTGCTCATGAGCAGCCACTGGTTGAGCCACACGAGAGACATTTGTAGCAAGCACCGTTTCTAACCATGATCGATCCGCACTCAAAACATGGAGGGGCATCTGACTGGGTCTGAAAAATATGTTTCTCATAGCTCTCTCTCGCAGCATCACCTCCCTGTTTTGGTGCGTCCAAGTGCTCTACTTCAGAGTTTTTGGGTCGTTCCTCTTCTGGCAGGAATTTCAAAGCCAGCCAGCGGAAGATATAATCGAGCACGGATTTAGCGATAGGGATTTGCGGGTTTCCGGTGAAGCCCGACGGTTCAAAACGCACATGGCTGAATTTGTCGACCAATACTTTCAGCGGGACCCCGTATTGCAGGGTCATCGAGATAGCAGTAGCGAAGGCGTCCATTAAACCAGATATGATAGACCCCTCTTTTGCCATAACGATGAAAATCTCCCCTGGGGAGCCATCCTCGTACATGCCGACCGTGATGTAACCCTCATGACCTGCGATGCTGAATTTATGAGTAATGGCTGGCCGTTCATCAGGGAGTCGACGGCGATATGGCTTGGGAGGCTCTGATTTTACCGTTTCGTCGCGCGAAACACCCTCTTTGGATGTCGATAGCGGCTGCGTACGTTTCGCACCATCCCGATAAATAGCAATGGCTTTCAACCCCAGTTTCCATGCCTGGATATACGCTTCCCGAACATCGTCGATCGAGGAATTGTTGGGCATGTTGACTGTTTTTGAAATGGCGCCAGAAATGAACGGCTGGACCGCAGCCATCATTCGAATATGGCCCATATAATGAATGCTGCGGCTCCCTTTGGCCGGCTTGAAAGCACAATCGAAAACCGGCAGGTGATGTTCGGCCAGATGCGGCGCTCCTTCAATCGTATCGTTTTTATTCAAATAGTCAATGATTTCTCGACATTGGCTGTCGCTATAGCCAAGCGTCTTCAAAGCAGCCGGGATTGTTGTATTCACTAATTTCATCACGCCACCGCCAACCAGGTTCTTATATTTTAATAATGCAATGTCTGGCTCAATGCCAGTGGTATCGCAATCCATCATGAAACCGATCGTCCCGGTTGGAGCTAAAACTGTCACCTGAGCATTGCGATAGCCATGGGCTTTGCCAGCGCGCAACGCCTCTTCCCAAATATGCTGCGCCTGAGGGATCAGATCGGCAGCCTGTCCCAACGGCTGAATTGCATCGACATGCTTGAGATGTTTTTCGATGACGTGCAGCATTGGCTTTCTATTGCGTTGGAACTGTGGAAACGGCCCGAGCTTGCTGGCGATCTCGGCCGATGTTTGATATGCTTGACCTGTCATAATTGCTGTGACCACAGCGGCGTAGGCTCGTCCCTCTTCGCTATCGTAGGGCAAACCACTTGCCATGAGCAATGCGCCGAGATTCGCATATCCCAAGCCTAGCGTTCGAAATAAATGGCTGTTTTTAGTGATCGCTTTAGTAGGATAAGAAGCATTATGAACCAGGATATCTTGAGCTATGATCATGATTCGCACAGCATGGCGAAAACTGTCAACATTAAAACGGCCATCATTATTTCGAAACTTCATTAGGTTTAGTGATGCCAAGTTACAAGCGGTATCATCAATGAACATGTATTCGCTACAAGGATTGGAAGCATTGATCCGAGCACTATTGGGACAGGTGTGCCAATCATTGATGGTCGTGTCAAATTGAAGACCCGGGTCACCGCAAAGATGAGCAGCAGCCGCAATTTGATCGAGCAAATCCTTCGCCTGATAGGTATCCATAATTTCGCCAGTCGTAATTGCCCGCGTTTGCCAGGGTTTATTTTCTAATGCTGCGCGCATGAAATCATCAGTCACACGAACACTATGATTGGCATTCTGAAAGAAGATCGAGCTATAAGCCTCCCCATTGAATGAACCATCATAACCGGCATCAATGAGGGCCCAGGCTTTCTTCTCCTCATTGGCTTTACAATTGATGAATTCAACGATGTCAGGATGATCAATATTCAATATCACCATTTTGGCAGCCCGTCGCGTCTTACCACCCGATTTGATTGCCCCGGCAAAGCTGTCGAACCCCTTCATGAATGAGATGGGTCCAGAGGACTCACCCCCAGTGGAAAGCTTCTCTTTTGAGGATCGCAAGGTCGAAAAATTCGTTCCAGTACCGGATCCCCACTTGAACAGCATCCCCTCGGTCTTCGCCAACGTGAGGATTGACTCCATGCTATCCTGCACTGAATTTATGAAGCAGGCCGAAACCTGGGGCCGCGGCTCAATCCCGCAATTAAACCAAACTGGACTATTAAATGAAGCCATTTGATTGACCAGTAAATAGGTCAACTCGCGATAGAAATTATCAGCATCAGCTTCGCTGGCAAAATACCCATCCGCGTACCCCCAATTGCGGATCGTCTTTGCCACCCGATCGATCAATTGTTTGACGCTGGTCTCGCGCTTTGGCGTGCCTAATTTACCGTGAAAATATTTTGACGTCACCACATTCACCGCGGTCTGTGACCAGCTCTCTGGAAACTCAACATCTTTTTGCTCAAAAATCGTTGCGCCTTTATCGTTGGAGATCGAAGCGGTACGTCGCACCCACTTCAATTTTTCAAAGGGATGAATCCCATCCGGTGTAAATAGCGCTACAATCGATAAGCCTTTCCGCTTGCCATTGTTATTTTCCGAGTCCGTTAAGTGCAATTCCCGTGATGATGAAAGAAGGCTATCATCTGAATGCTGGGAGTTGGTGGTTGTTGGTTCACTTAGGGGCATAACAGGTCCTCCCATTTAATGTGAGATTAGTTAGATTTAGTGAATTCAAAAACGCAACGGCTTAAAATTAGGATCGCGAACAGAGGGAATAGATGAATCGACGAGAGATCCGCCTGATCTCTCCTCCATCCATTGATTTGTTTTTTGCAAAAGGATTTCAAGAATTAAATCTGCCGGCAAATTTGTTTGACTCGAAACCTTTTCCAAATCGCGGCAACAATATAATATTCTTTTTTGAAATTGTCAAGGGAAAAATTCACTATATTTTGTGGTTCTATGATTTTTTTGCCACTAAATGTGGTATATTCCTATTTATCATTGCGAAAGAGATTGGGAGGATCACTCCTTTACATCAACTTGATCATAAATAAAAATTGACTCAGCCAAATTAAAAGTGAATTCTAATATAAATCTTGATGCTCCCTGAGATCAATTTAGACAGCAATAGGTTTTTATAGTTGGTACTCCACCAAAAAATTCAATGACGCGGAACTCACTTAATTTTTTTCGAAGCTAAATTATATGGTGCTGATAAATCAGCATTCCATCATTTGCAGCGGTTGTTTTGTCATAATCAACAGATCATTTTGAGCCAATTGTTATTGCAGCCTTGCAATCTCTGATTTGATGAACTTGATGCAAGTGAACATCG
This sequence comes from candidate division KSB1 bacterium, assembly GCA_034506395.1. Classification (NCBI taxonomy): domain Bacteria; kingdom Pseudomonadati; species Candidatus Zhuqueibacterota bacterium. Next base: position 103,405 of record JAPDPQ010000001.1, read on the forward strand.
TTTAATTTAAAGTCTTTTACGTCTTACAATTAATCATTCTGTTTTTAAAGGTGAATCTTGGCAAATGTTGATCATTAAGCTGGAGGGAGTTTTATGATTTCAAAAATGTTGTTGCCAGGTTTGTTGTCGCTGCTGCTCATTCCAATCGAGCTGGTCATGGGGCAGTCTGTGTTTTCTGACCGATTGGTGCATACTTATTCCATCGCAGCTCGCGATCCTGAGACTGGCGAGATGGGCGTGGCAGTCCAATCGCATTGGTTCTCAGTGGGCTCGATTGTGTCTTGGGCTGAAGCTGGTGTTGGTGCCATTGCCACACAATCGTTCGTCAACGTATCGTTTGGTCCCCAAGGTTTGGAGCTTTTGAAGCAGGGCAAGACTGCAGCCGAGGCCTTAAAAATTTTAATTGATTCAGACGAAGGCCGGGAAGTGCGTCAATTGGCCATCATTGATGCCAAGGGCAATGTGGCTGCTTTCACTGGCAAAAATTGTATTCCTGCTGCGGGACACTTAATAGGCAAGAACTATTCTGTGCAGGCCAATCTCATGTTAAACGATCAGGTATGGCCTGCAATGGCTCAAGCGTTTGAACAAAGCACTGGCCCCTTAGCAGAAAGAATGCTCGCTGCTCTTGAGGCAGGGCAACAGACTGGCGGAGATATCAGAGGGAAACAATCAGCAGCCATTTTGGTTGTCAAGGGACAATCCACTGGAAAAGTATGGGAGGATCGGTTAATCGATTTACGCGTAGAAGATCACCCAGAACCGATCCAGGAAATTCAGCGATTATTAAAATTGTATCGTGCTTATGAATATATGAATGCGGGCGATCTAGCGATCGAGAAGAACGATATCGCAGCAGCTCTTAAAGCCTATGGCACAGCAGAAACGATGTTCCCCGATAATCTGGAAATGAAATATTGGCATGCCGTATCTTTGGTCAATATCGGTCGATTGTCCGAATCGTTGCCAATTTTCAAAAGCATTTTTGAGCGGGACAAAAATTGGCTGGAACTGACGCGTCGGCTTCCTTTGGTTGGTTTGCTTAAGGTGAGCGATACTGAGTTGCATCAGATTTTAGGAGAAGAATAGAATTTGACAAAAAAGAAAAAAAATTTTATTCTGGATATGTTTTAATTTCCTTAAATTTTTATTGACTTTTAGCTCGGAATTTATTATATTGCCCGCCACAGAATGGGACACGAGCGTTTAAAATGCCTCTAATTTGTGAATTAATAGGGGCGTAAGTCTGTGGTTCGCGCGATCCTTGAGATTGCCTTTTTTTGGTGATAATCAAATCAGAATATCGTTGGAGGGGGCAAGTGTCCATTTCATTTTCGAGGGAAATTAATTCTAATCTCATCGCCTATAAAAATTTCATAGACCGAGCACTGACAAATCATTCGCCGCCCTCACTTTTGATGGCTAGAGCGCTAATTTCAGTCTCGCTAAATTCAAGAAAGGATATCCTAAGATATTCGGACCTTATACCATTAAAACAATTTTCAAATTGAAGGAGGATCCATATGCTACGGAATTATTTTATTCTCGCATTAGGTATTGTTCTGATGTTTGTGCTGGTGAGTGGTTGTGCTAAAGCGCCACAGCAAGAACTGGATGCTGCTAAGGCAGCTCTCGAAACGGCCCGTCAGGCAGAAGCGGATGTTTATCTGGCTGACGAATTCAAAGCTGCCCAGGATTCGCTCAATGCTGCTATCGCCGAAATTGAAACTCAAAATTCCAAGTTTGCTTTAACCCGCAATTACAACAAGGCGAAAAACCTGTTGTTAGCTGCTACTAACTTGGCTAATGATCTCAATTCCAGAGTCGCGGCTAAGAAAGAAGAGGTAAAAGCTCAAGCTGAACAGCTATTAACCGAGCTGCAGACAGGGTTGACTGATGCCAAAGCGTTATTGAAAAAAGCCCCCAAAGGCAAAGAAGGTCGGGAAGTTTTAGAAGCGATTCAGAGTGAGCTCACAGCAGTAGAAACCTCAATGACAGATGCTACCAATCTGTTAAACACCGGCAAATTTATGGCAGCAAAGGATAAATTAGCTGCTGCTTTGCAGAAAGTCAATCAAATTAAAGACGAGCTGAATCAGGCTATTGCGAAGAAAAAAGGCAAGTAAATAGCCAGCTTAGCGAGAGCAAAGATTTGGCGAAGAATTTTATAGGCATTGAGAAAAACCTCGGTTAACTTTAAACTGTTAACCGAGGTTTTGTTTATTAATCGACATGAAGTACCGTCATCGAATATCATCCAACTCGCTCGCTAATAGGAGAAGTTACCAGAAGATGTTTCGTCCACAGCATCGATTGTACATCATTGGAATTGGCATCTTGGTCGTGATCATTGTTCTGGTGATCATTTCAATTTTGCATCCCAAACCCCCTGTATATCAAATTTATTTAAGCCGCAAAGCGCTGGCAAAGGCGAACAGGGCTGAAGCCAATTATTACGCTTCAGAAGCTTTTCAAGCTGCCCAGAAAAGTTGGCAACGGATTTTAATGATGTGGCGCCGCGAGAACCAAAAAGCGTTCTATCGCCGCAACTATAAGCCATTGGAACAGTTGGCCAAACAAACTCAGCTATTGGCCCAACAATCCGAACGCCAAGCGCTTCGCGCACGCGATTCATTAAAAAATGTCGCTCGCATCGAGTTAGCCCTCCTACTCGATCGACTCGCCGAATTCAAAGAGCAATTCGGTCAAATGCCAATTGAAGAAGCACTTCGTCGAAACGCAATCAAGGGCGAGTTGTTGGTGCTGGAGGGCAAAGCAGCGCTCGAACGCGGTCAAATTAAACAGGCGATTCATAATTTTCAAATGGCTGAGAAACTCATCGGACAATCGGGCAAAACTACTAAAGAAATGCTCGATAATTATCTTTCGAATATCCCCTTGTGGCGGCGTTGGTCCCAGGAAACCATTGCTGAATCAAAAACAAACCAAAACGTCGCTTTAATTGTAGATAAATTCAATCGCACGCTTTATGTTTATAATCAGGGGGAGCTCATTCACAAGTATCCTATTGAGCTGGGGAAGAATTGGATGGGCCACAAACGGCAGCGTGGCGATAATGCCACCCCAGAAGGGCAATACCGGATTATTAAAAAAGTCGGTAAAGGTGGTAGCAAGTATTACAAAGCTTTGGTTTTGAATTATCCCAATCAGAGGGATCTGCAAGAATTTTTAAATGCGAAAAAAGCTGGGCAACTTCCTAAGAACGCCCAAATAGGTGGATCAATCGAGATCCATGGTGACGGCGGAAAGGGCATCAATTGGACCCAGGGCTGCATCGCATTGACCAATGAAGACATTGACGAGCTGTTTGACCTCGTCACTTTGAACACACCAGTCACCATTGTAGGTGCATTGAATGGGACAAACAATAAATCGACGAGTGCGTCGCGAAACGATCGGAAATAGGATTATCGCCTGTTTTATTGAACGTCTTCAATAAAGCAATCAAAAACTTTTCGGAATGATCCCATTTGATTTTTTAATTAAGTGGCGAAAAGAAATTTGAGTTTTTAATAGATATCTAAATTTCATTGGATCGATTATTGGATTCGAATGCAATCTTGCTGGTATTGGTAGCTTAACAGTTACTTCGCATCTCACGAGATGACAGATCACTTGTTCAATCATTATGTCTAACACCAACGACCAAAATACGCGCCCAAGCACATCTAATCGAGCGATGTCGTTCGATCGGCAAGCTGCGGAACCTCAACAACCATATAGCAAAGGCAAAATCATCCGTCGAGCCTTACTGCGCGGTACCTTTCTTGGGATATTATTGGCCTGGCTATTGATCAGTTTCGCGCCTTTGATCCGGGATGGAATTTTATACATGATGCCGCGGCACAAAGCTTTATATGTAGGGCAACCACTTCTCGACCGCAAAATAGAAGATCGATTGGCAACGAAGGAGGCAACGATCACTGAGCATAATCACATGCCGACAAACTTAGATTTCACTGAACTGAATGCTCGATTAAAACGACTCCAGCGGTCCGTTGCCAGTTTACAGCAACGGGTCGAACGATTGATCCCCAGAGAGCCCTATTTGATCATCGATACTTCTGATAATCTGATCTTTCTGATGAAAGGAAAGCAGTTGTTGCATCAAGGGATCTGCTCTACTGGCAGCTACATCATGCTAAAATCGGCTGACGGAAGCGAGAAGTGGATCTTCAAAACCCCGCGTGGGCTCAGAAGAATTCAAGCGAAAATTGAAGACCCGGTGTGGCGCATGCCAGATTGGGCCTTTATTGAAGAGGGCTTGCCTGTTCCAGAACCCTATGCGCGTGAGCGATATGAACCAGGTGTTCTGGGGGATTATGCGCTGAGCTTAGGCGATGGCTATCTCATTCACGGAACGCTTTATCAGCGCTTTTTGGGGTTGCCCGTCACCCATGGATGCGTTCGATTAGGCGACAAAGAACTCGAAATTGTCTACCGTCATCTTCAAGTTGGCTCGAAAGTTTTCATTTACTAAGGTCTAACGTATGAGATTTTTACAATGGCTGCTTAAGTTCCCGCGTGCAATCCTCAGACGATGGCGGCTGTGGTTTTCATTTCTTCACGATGTTAAAGCAAGCCGCTGGATTTTCTGGCCGCTGTTGCTTATTCCAGCAATCGCTTGCGCTGTTTTGCTGATCATTCTGCCATTACACAATTTTAAGCAGCAAACGCTTCGCCCATTGCCCGGAGTGGCTCATCAGTATTTGACCGCTGAGGACTCAGCCGCCGCTCTCTCTCAAATTGCCAGCTATTCTTCGCAACTATTCCGATTGAAAATCGACGAATTGTTTCTTAATTCCCAGCTTATCATGGCCAAAAGCGACTCCATTGGCTTAATTTTGAATTTGAGTGATAGTACGATTTCTTTGTATCTGCGTGGGGTCAATCTCCGTTCCTGTCATGTTTTCTCCTATACCATGAATCACGCTTTCAAACATCTCACCAGTCAACCCGATCTTTTCCATTGGCTCTCTCGGCCGTTTGTGTTAAAACAAGATTGGGCGACGATTCCAAAAGTCCCGATCACTGTGAGAAGAGCGCCGCGGGATACGATCGAAGCCCAGAAATATAAGATCCAGCCGGCTGCTCCTGCTCGTCCAGATGTCTATCTGACATTGAAATTCGACCGCAATCTGATCCTCAAAGTCCATCAAGTCGAACCGATTTCGCTGAAGTCGTTCAAGGGATTAGGCCGGATCGTTCTTTATCACCTCAAAAGCTATGCGAAGTATCTTGCTGAGACATTTGTCCACATCTATCATTTGAAATTGCCCGAGCATTATTATTCAATTGAAATAACCATTGCGAAAAACGACGCCATCGCTATATATCGTGCGATACCAATGCATGCGGAACTAATAACTCGGCTTCCTGACGACCATTACTGAAACCTAAAGAAGGTTCAACCTTTTGCACGCTTGGTACTCAAATCAGATCGATTGATTAGAATTTTTTCTCTTCGATGAGATTAATCAAATAGAATGAATGGAACAACATTGCCATCACTGTGGTCTAATTTGCACCAGCCAGTTGCGGAATTTTTATTTATCTCGGTTTATGAAGACGTTCTCGTATGCCATGCTGCCGCTTAAATCAGCGAGCTTTTAGCAGCTTCGAGTATCAGGTCTTTTCCGAAATCGCAGCTCAACGCGGCATCAGATAGGATGACTCACGCGATGGGAGCGGATTTCATTATATTGCTGCAAGGTCTGTTTAGCGAGTATCAGTTGAAATGGTTTAGTTGATTTTCGGGCCCGAAGGGTTATGAATGGAGAACTGCGGCTGTTCCGGCCAATTGGACTATTTTTTTTCTTGATCATTTTTTGCTGTACCAAGCAAAATCCACAACGGGAGCTCAATCTGGCAGCGGCGGCCATCGATTCGGCCATGAGCGCAAAGGCGAATTATTTTGCACCCAAAGAATTTGAATTGGCCCGTGACGCTTACCTCAACGCCCGCAAATACACCGAGCAAAAAAAGTTCGATAAAGCCCGCCAATCCGCTTTAATGGCGATCAAATTCGCTGATTCTTCCATCGTTATCAGCAAACGAAAAAAACTTATCACTGAGATAGAAATTGAACAGCTCATTTCCTACTTGCGACATAAAATTGATGTCTATGAAACCGTCATTTCGAAAGCCGAAAATTACGGCATCCCATCCGCTCAAATTGATTCGGCTCGCGCGGAATTGGACAAGCTAAATAAAACTTTGGTGATGATGATCATAAAAAATGATGAGGAAGATTATGAGACCATCCGACATGAATGCAACATCGCGATCGAGCAGGCTAGCCTCGCAACTTATCAACTAATAAAACTGATCAGTAGTACCAATTTGGTTGAACCAGGCCTGGAGTTCGACAGACGAAATAAAAGATAAACTTTTCGTCCTCCACGTCTCTGAATCAGTTGGTTTCATTTTTCGTGCTGAATAAAGATTACTTAATCCCTCTGTGATTGAAAAAACTGTTTGAGATCGAAAAGCGATATGTTATTTGATTCGCGATAATAGGAATAATCGATTGGGAAAAATGGGTTATCCACGCATCCTATCCGTCAATGTTTCGCTGAAATGATTAGTTATTAAATTCTCAAGTCGCCATCAGCATTGTTGGCAGGATGATCGAACAAGCATGGAGTAGCGATGAGCGGACCGAAACGGCAATCGACACGAGAATATTGGGCGACGCGGATCGGGTTGATCTTGGCGATGGCAGGAAATGCGATTGGGCTGGGGAATTTCCTTCGGTTCCCTGTAAAAGCAGCTCAAAACGGCGGCGGCGCATTCATGATCCCCTATTTTGCAGCGCTTCTTTTGTTGGGAATCCCCCTCATGTGGGTCGAATGGAGCATTGGTCGCTATAGTGGCCAATTCGGTTATGGCACCACGGCCGGGGCCTTCGGCTTGCTGACCAAATCGGAGCGTAGCGCAAAGGTGGTCAACTTCTTGGGTGCGTTAGGAATCACCGTCCCCCTGCTATTTGTGATCTATTATCTCTATATTGAATCCTGGACCTTGGCCTACAGCTTCTTCTCACTCACGGGCAAATATTTCGGTATTCTCGATTACGATACCATGTCCCGCTTCCTCGCCAGTTTTCAAGGCAAGGTCCACAGCGAACATTTTGCTGGCTTCGGGACAGCCTTATTTTTCTTTTTCATCACTGTGGGGCTCAATATTTATGTGCTGTCTCGTGGGATCGCCAGTGGTATTGAGAAATTGGCCAAGATTGCGCTTCCGACCTTGTTCGTCTTCGCCCTCATCCTCTTCATTCGGGTATGGACGCTTGGCACTCCAGATCCCAGCAAGCCCGAAAATAGCATCATCAATGGTTTTGCCTATATCTGGAATCCCCAATTCAGCCACATCACTCAGAGCAAAACCTGGATGGCTGCCGCTGGGCAGATCTTTTTCACACTGAGCATCGGCAATGGCTCGATCATCACTTATGCCAGCTACATGAAACGTCGCAGCGATATTGCCCTTACAGGATTATCCACATCGATCACCAATGAATTCATCGAGGTAATCTTCGGTGGATCGATCGCCATCCCAGTGGCAGTCGCTTTCTTTGGCTTGACGCAAACCATCCAGATTGCAAATGGCGGAGCTTTCGATCTGGGATTTGTGGCCATGCCGATCATCTTTCAAAAATTGCCCTTGGGACAGCTCTTTGGAATGATTTGGTTCCTATTGCTGTTTTTCGCTGGGATCACTTCTTCAGTCGCTCTGTGTTCTCCTGCCATCGCTTTTCTGCAGCGGCAATTAAACCTCAGCCGCAATCGGGCAGTCTTTTGGGTTGGATTGATCCTGTTCGGCTGCGGACTGCCGGTGGTCTTCTTCCTCAAATACGGGTTTCTCGATGAAATGGACTTCTGGGCAGGGACATTCGGGCTAGTCGTCGTTGCAATGATCGAAGTGATTTTGTTCGCCTGGGTTTTTGGGATGACGAAAGGTTGGAAAGAGATCACTCGAGGGGCCGATATTAAAATCCCGATTATCTTTAAATACATTATCAAATTTATTACGCCGATCTATCTGATCGCTCTGCTTGTCTTCTGGACTTATCAGGACGGTTATCGGGTGCTGCTAATGATCGACCGAAGCGCCACCGATATCCCCTATCTCTGGGGCGCTCGTGCCATGATGTTGGCATTAGCAGCCTTGTTTTTCATTCTCGTCATCGTTGCCTATCGCATTCGAACGATTCGGTATCATCATTCAGAACATCTGCCATCACAAACATAGTTCATTGAGGTTCGCGCCAATGAATGATGGATTGACCACGGCCGGGTTGATATTCGTTATCATCGCCTGGACATCAATTTTGATCGTAACAATTTTCTGTTTCTGGAAAGTTCTGGTTTCCAAGCGAGACCAATGGGAAAAAACAGATTCGGCTGAAATCGAGGACGATCTTTGAACTTGCTTTCTGGTTGAACATCCAGTGATTGCCCGTGCGATTGGCTCATCTACCCTGCTCTGAGAAAAAACGCCGGCAAGCATCTCAATCGATGTGATTTGATTGTTATTTTCTGCTCCAATTTCGATTGGAGCTTTTCAATTCGTTTCGTTTACCCGTAAAAACTGAGAGCTTTTATGATGGGCTATACAATTGTACTGACCTGCGACCGAACCATGGCCAGTCAGTATCATCATAATATGTTCTTCGGATTCAGCGCTTGCCTGCCACAAGGGGTGTTGCCCGATTGGGTCTACTACCCAATTTTTTGCCCAAGCGGAGCGGCAGATCATCGCGGCGCGCTGCTATTCGCCAATTATGGGATGCGCAAAATCGAGGCAGCCCTTTTGGCCAATGGATTTCAGCGCGATGAAGTGATCGTCGCCCATCCCGATCATCTCGATAAGGTGATTTCAGAACAGACCAAGATTGTCTCGATTAGCACCATAGATCCTTTGGGAATAGGGCCTGCGACATCGACGTTCGTTGAACTCTGGGGTGGTGAAGGTCGCATGGCGATTAAATTGCGGGAATTGCTTTGGCATCGAGCCATCCAAAAGTATCGGCCGATCATTGTGTTGGGCGGACCCGGCGCTTGGCAACTCGCGCTTCATCCAGAAAAGCAGAGGGAATTAGGGGTTCATTGTGTGGTGGTAGGCGAAGGTGAGATGATCGCTCCGCGGTTGTTTCGGCAGATCCTCGAGGCCCGGGACAGCGTTCCTGAGGTTATCTCGGGTGAGCCAGTGCCAGATAATCAGATCGCCAATATTGTCGGGGGAACCATCTGCGGGATAATCGAGGCAACCCGAGGTTGTGCCCGAAGTTGCGCTTTCTGCGTCCCCTCATTGAAAAAGGTCCGATCTCGCCCGTTAGAAAATATCTTAGCCGAAGTGGCTGTCAATGTCCGTTCGGGCAATCGCGGCGTTATTTTGCACGGCGAAGATATTCTGCTCTATCAATCCGATGGGCTCAAAGTGAATTCCAAGGCCGTCGTTGAATTGTTCGACAAAGTTTACCATGTGCCTGGCGTCAAATGGGTCACCGCAAGCCATGCTTCGCTCTCCTCGGCTTATAGTTCGCCAGAGACGATTGAACAAATATCTCAGGTATTGGAGCTGGGCACCGAAAAGCATCCCACCAAAGCCTTTCAGGTCGGCATTGAAACCGGCAGCCCTAAATTGATCAGACGGCACATGCGGGGCAAGGTCTATCCGTTTAAGCCAGAGCAGTGGCCTGAAGTGGTGGAGGGCGCATTCCGCTTGTTCCACAAAAATCATATCGTTTGCTGCTCAACTTTGATTTTGGGATTGCCCGGCGAGGATCAGGATGACGTGCAACTGACTATCGATCTAGTAAAAACGCTCAAACCATATCAAAGCATCATCGTGCCGTTGTTTTTCACACCGATGGAAACCACGCGGCTGGAATACGCTCGGCCATTCCTTAAGAAAGAGCTCACTCCCAAACATTATGAGCTGCTCACAGCATGTTGGAATCATAATCTGGATTGGTTTCCAGCTCTCTGGAAAAACTATGGCCGCGATAATAATCCGATCATCAAGACCATCATCAATTTGCTGATTCGATTTGGGACAGAACCCGTCCGCAGGCGTATCCATCGAAATGCGCGACGCCACGGAGCCATGGTATGATTGGATTGATCTCAAATCAACTGATCATTTTTTGGCTAAGCCGAAATTCATCCGTATCTAAAGCACCAGGCTTGGCTACTATGGTCGCACGGGCTGCATTGGAAAATCATTGCACCGAAATATCAAAATCGACCGGCCACTGCTTTTTGGTTTGATCTCAATAGTCCAACGTTAAAATTCGTCCTTTGGTAAAATTGAAGAATGCTTCTTTTTTGGCGATCATTACCCCTGGCATGACATCCGCTTCGGTTTTGCCCGCTGCCTTGAGACAACCGGGACAGACATAAATGGGGACGCCTCTCTGCAACAAATTATTAAGCTGAGTGAGCGAGGAAGGGAAATGGCTATAGGTTAGATCTGGGGCATCTTTCAAAACAACCTCGATGCCTTTAATATCAAAATAGACCAATACATCCCGATCCTGGGACATTATAGCGGCCATATTGAGCGCCATCAGCACCCGATGGGGATCATTGGTACCATTGCTGATATGAACAAATACCCCGTCTTTTTGGGGGGATAATTGTGAAGAAGATTGTTTCTGACAACCACTAAGATTGATCAAAATTAGAACCACAAAGACACTCCAATTGAGCACGCTGAATGTTCGCATAATGCGCTCTCCTTTGATTTGGTAATTGTTTGGTTGAATCTCCGCAGATTAATGGGATCACTTGAAAGTTACGATCCTGACCTACCCTGATTGAAATTCCGCTTCAAACAACCAATGATTTTTGGAACTGTCTTTCCATTCCAATCTTGGGCATCAAGCGCGCTTAAATCGATGAGCTCAAGAAAAACGAGGGCAATCCTATTATTGATTTGAGATTTTATTTGTTTGATTTGGATAATCGGAATTTAACCTGGTGGCCAATAGAATCGTCGGCCTGCTAAAAGATGTAAATGGATATGGTAGATCTCCTGGCCTGAGTCGCGATTGCAATTGAAGACCGTTCGGTAGCCGGTTTCAGCTACGCCCAATTTTTGGGCTAATTCTTTGGCGACCAGAAAAATTTCTCCCATTAATTGCTGATGCGACGGGGTGAGATCGTTCAGCGTGGGAATATGCTCCCGAGGAATGATCAAGATGTGGATGGGCGCTTGGGGACGAATGTCTTTGAATGCCACCAGATTTTCGGTCTGATGAACAATCGCTGCTGGCCGAAGGCCTTGAACGATTTGGCAGAAAAGGCAATTATTCGCTTTCATTATTTCTCCTTACTTTCTAAAATTATCGTTACTGGTCCATCATTGTGAATTTCTACCAACATCATGGCGCCAAATTCGCCAGTCGCTACCTTGAGTCCGCTTTGCCTCAGATAGTCAACAAATCGTTGATAGAGTGGCTCTGATATTTCTGGAGGTGCGGCATCGACAAAACTGGGCCGACGGCCCTTCCTGGCATCGCCATATAAAGTGAATTGTGAGACTACGAGCAAATCCCCGCCTACTTCCAACGCTGACAGGTTGAATTTCCCCTCAGCATCTGCAAAAATTCGAAGATTGACACATTTATCCGCTAAAAATCTTGCATCAGACTCATCATCACCGTTTCTTACCCCTAACAGGATCACCAATCCACGATCGATCTGACCCACAATTTTTCCATCAATCGATACCGATGCCTTCGTTACCCGCTGCACCACTGCGCGCATAAATCACCTTGCTTATTTATTTCACAATTTCTACCGTGACTCTTCAGTCATAATTGTTTTATGGTTTCCAGCCAATTTGAGCGTCAATATAATATAAAAAATCGAGATTTTCAAGCAGATAATTGACCACTCTTTCAGCGTTCTTCTTTCTCCCAGCTTGTTCGATTTGGTTTCTGAAAGCAAGCCAGATGGAATTTAAGATGAAAATGATGACCAGAATTTTGTGAATGACCCGTTTTGAAAAATGACAGGTCGCATCGACGAGGTATTTTTTCAAGGCGCTGGTCGCTGTTAATAATGGTGATTTTATTTGAGCCCATCATCATTCTTTGCGATCCATTTCAAAAAGCAACTTTTGTGATTGACCCCCGTATAACGATCCGAATTAATCAACCATAAGGAGAATTCATCCATGAAACCATCGACTTATATCTTAATCATTGCCATCGGGATCCTTACGACAGTCATCTGGATCACCTCTAGGAAATGCATGGCCAAAGATATTGAGGAAACAGTAACCAAGGACTTTACTGTCAAGCGGGGCCAATTATTTTCTCTTAGAGCAGATCTAGGATCAGTAGAAATCACAAGTTGGTCACAGAACGAATTGAAAGTGACAGTGACAAAGCGCGCTGATACAAACAGCAAGAACCGGGCAAAGGATATTTTCGAGAATTTAGAGCTGAGTTTTGATCAGGACGATGTGGGGGTCCGCGTTGTAGTGCGTTATCATGGCCCTAAGGTTTGGTGGGGTGACAGCCGCCGGCTCAGGTTACACTTTGAGGTCACCGTGCCTCGGGAGTTCAATCTGGACGTTCAAACTGGCGGCGGAAGCATTCAGGTCACTGATCTGAATGGAAAAATCGAGCTTCTCACCTCTGGGGGACCCATTATGGCAGGCAAAATCAACGGTTCGGTCCGAGCGAAAACCTCTGGCGGAAGTATAAAAATCGAACAGGCTCAGGGCCCGGTTCTCGCGAACACTTCCGGGGGCAGCATTGCTATCGGCAAGGTGACTGGATCGGTAGAAGCAAGAACTTCAGGAGGGAGTATTAGCTTGGAAGAAGTGACTGGGAGCGCCGAGGCACATACCTCAGGCGGAAGCTTAAATCTGAAAAGATTGAGCGGCAGTGCGACGGCCAGCACTTCAGGCGGCGGTATCCATGCGGAGTTCGTAGGAACAATCGATCGAGATTGCTCTCTCAGAACCTCTGGTGGAAGCATTCGTGTGTTCCTGCCGGCAAATATCTCTATCGACTTGGATGCCCATACTTCAGGCGGCCGGGTTGAATCTGATTTGCCAATCACGGTTCAGGGAGTGATCAAAAATAATTCGATTAAAGGCAAAATCAACAACGGTGGACCATTAATGACGCTGCGCACCTCGGGAGGAAACATCTCTGTCAAAGCTTTGGAACCCAAATAGCTCTCATTTAACTCCTCCTTCCGTCAACCTGGCCAACACCATTTTGGCCAGGTTGTTTTCTTTTACAGCCCTGCAAACCCTGTTATTTTGAACCAAAGGCATTAGAATGGTCAATCCTAATTTCAAAAAGGGTGCATCGTTTCCCACCGATCAGATAGCTTTCATCGGCTTTATTCTTTATGAAGAGGTGCTTATGTTATTTCAAAATAAAAAATCGATGCGTTACCAGCCGCTCATTCCCGCTGTTATCCTCTGCTCGAACTGAAATGGTATGTTCACCAAATCGTAAAGGCTCATCCGGCTCATACTTCACTGTATGTTCGTCAGGATCATACTCCGAAATCACCAGTTCGCCATCCAATCGCATCACAATAGACCGCTCATTAGCGATCCCAGACAGTGTATCATAAACTCGGGCAAGAAATTTTGGAATCCGATCCCGCAATTGCGCTTGATTTAGCGGTTGCATGATTTCAACGTAAGGTGGGACGGCATCACGAATAACAGTCACATTGCCCAAATTGGAAAGTGTGCCGCTGACGGTGGTTTGACTTCTATCGAGCTTATTGCCGCGAAACTTGGGCTTGTTTTGCTCGATTTGATAGACACCGAGTTTCTCTGGAGATGGATCATCAACCGGGTATTTCATGATCACAATACCGCCTTTTTGGAGTGGAACATCTTGTGGGAATAATTGATAGCTGGGAGTAACGATCTCGTAAGCCGAATCCAAAGGCGTTCGCCACTCTTCGATACGAAGAAACAGGTTATCATACACTGAGCCAGATCCGAAAACCAGCCGACAAAGCCCATCGTTGGATCGAATAGCGCCACCTCGTTCTGGCGTAACCGTTCGAATATCGATCTGTTCAGAATAGCTCAATTCTCGCTGCCCTAGATCCATCGCGCTCGCCTCGACCGATATTATGCCATCTTTCCTGGGAAGCAACTGGTAAACGCCGAACCATTCATTGAATCGAACTGGCCAAAGCGGAACCGACGTCCCCGACATACCCACCTGCTGAACGATCAGTTCAGGGACTGAATCGAGCCATCCATTGGTCGTTAGACGAAAACGAATGTAATCATCATAAAAATCCTTTTCAAGCTTTAACTCGGTGGCAGAAGATATGGTCTGACTGGAATCCCGAACGATGTAGTAGAGCGGAAGCGACTCGATCCCTTCGGAATTGATCGAGTTGATTTTTATCACGGCTTCCGGCCGAATAGAAGACAGCAGATATTGATTGTTTTGACCAGTTGCTAAAGCTGGTTCTGTTTGAACTTTTGACGGGTTAACTTTTTGCCAAGAGATGCCGCGATCTCGAGAGACATAGAACGAGGCTGTTTGAACTGGATTGCCATCTTGATCCTTCAGATCTGTTACCAAAAGCTGGTCAGGGGGCTGCCAGGAAAAATCCGCCGCAAGCGCCTGCTGAACGGATACAACAAAATTTCCAGATAGGACCGAGACATTGCCAAAGAAATCAGCGATTTCGATCGTGAACTGATGGAGCCCTGCGGCCAAACAATTCGGATCAGATGGATTGAGCGACATTGTTGGTTCGCACTGGAGCACGCCGGCTTCGTTGCCCGATGGCTCATAAAATGGAAGTCGATTATGGGGATCGCGATACAATTTCTGGAACTGTCCCTTCCCCCGCCGGAGCAAACGGTAATCTCGATCGAGATCGATCATATTGCTGACGCTATAAGAAAATTTGTCGTAACTTGCAGAAAAGCGGAGTAGGCCGTCCAAATAGAAACTCAGTTTATAAACCGCGAATTTATGATCAACGCCATCGGCTTGATCGAAACATTCCACGGCCAGCCCAATTTTGCCCGAGACAAATGGGGCACTAGGGAGCTTATAGTGCCGGGGATCAATCATCACTGGCTTTTCAATCCAAGGTACGGCGTCGCCATTGACCCGAGAACGAGAGTCTAACGGCGTGAAACTGATGGCCGTTATGGTCGGCGCAATATTGTCTGAAATGCGATAGCCACGTAAGAACGGATTGATCGGATTGTTGTTCCCATCGCGAAGTTCGAAATGCAGATGCGGACTGCCAATACCAGTGGCTCCGGTATAACCAATCACTTCCCCGCGTCGCACCCGAAACTGCTGATTATCCAGTTGTATATCGAAGCGATAGGCCATCCGACTGCGCTGTTGCTGCTTCATAAACTGATGCAGCACAGGGTTGAACCCATCCAGATGCGCATAAACCACGATATCGCCAGCGTCCAGTTTTTGATACAGCACCTTGCCATAACCATAGGGCGAAACAGCCATGCGCATAATGTAGCCATCATCAATAGCAAAAACTTTATAACCAATTTTGCCCCACGTTTTGATATCAATTCCAGCATGAAGATGGCCAGGACGGTATTCGGCGAACGATGAGGTCAAAAAATGGCTGGCATCGGTGGGCCAAAGATATTGTTGGGCTGGGCTCACTCCTGTCCAGCTTATAAAGAGCAAAAACAAAATAAACTTTTCTCTCATTGGAACGTTATTCACTTTCATCAAAAATATGTAGCAGATTTTTTCGGTTATTCAGCGGTACAAATCAGAGAAGATTTGCGCCAGCCGATCAGTGAGGTTGCGGCGATCAAATTGTGGCAATGAAACCGCTGGCGCAATTTCCAAGCTGTTTCTCCGCCAGCGATCCACATATTCCAGGATCGCTTGCTGGATCGCAGAGATATCATCTGGGTGAACAACCGTGCCTCGATGCAGTGATCGGATCATGTTGGCAACTTCCCCCTCCGAAGAAATTAGCAAGATCGGCTTCCCAGACGCAAGGTATTCAAATAGCTTGCCGGTAATTATTTCTTCTTTTGTCCGTTTGATGATAGTTAACAACAAAAGATGGGATTGCATTATTGCTGTCAGTGCCTCCCGATGGGGTAGATACCGAGCCGACGTAACAATATGATCCAGTCCAAGCGTACGCGTTAGCTGTGTGAGTCGACCGAACAGATCGGTTCCAAAAAACTGGATTTTGATCTGATCATGAAGCTCAGGAGATTGAGAAAGAGCGAACTTCACAGCGCGCAGAAACGGTTCTGGATCGCTGACACGGCTAATAGACCCGGAATGACAGATGGTAAAGCGCTCGTTGAGCCGCATCTGTTCCAGCCCGACAAAATCTTCTCGATCATAGCCGTTCATGATGGTTACAAACCTGGCCTTCGATGAATAGCCTGCTTTGAGTCGCAAGCTGTTTGTCAGATGATCGCACATGCCAATGATCCGATCGGCCGATCTCAACACCCACTTTTCCATCAAGCGGTTAATAAATCGATGCAGCCAAGTTGGGCATGGTTGGCTTTCTCCGCCAGTCCAATCATCCCGAAAATCGGCTAGCCACGGTAAGCCAGTGATCATCTTTAGGATCAAGCCCCCAAGATGGGCGGAATGAGGCGGCGAGGTGGTAAAAATAACCGCTATTTTTTTCGTTCGAATGAGATGGAAGGCTGTTTTGACCGCAAACGGCAACCAAAGAATTTTACTATCGGGGATAAATATCCAACTCCCGATGGTTCGATTCAGCCAGTTCAAAAAGCGCGATTTTTTCGGAGCCGAACTGGATGAAGTCACCTCTGGCTTCGATCCCTTCCTCCCAATTCGCGCCATCACTCTCAGCGGATCCCAAGATTCAGTGCGGAAAATTTGTCGGTCATGCACTTCCTGAAGCAAGCTCGGATCATGGGCATAATAATGGACGTCTTTCACGGTCACCACCCATGGCTCCCAGCCGAACTCGGGAAGATACTTCACAAATTTGGCGGCGCGCTGCGTCCCCCCCATCCCCATTGGCGGGAAATAATAGCTGAGAAAAAGAACCTTGTTCACTCGAGCGAATCGGTTAATGGATTTAATATATAGCTGCTTCGTTCAATCTTAACCCGCTAAATGTGGAAATAATATCCTTGATTTTCTCAATCGAGGTTTGCGTTCGATTGAGATAAGCCCTGCGTATATCACGAGCAAGATCAATTAGACCAGTTCCACTCGGCTTTGATCGCCGATGATGAACCGATGAGCTGCTGGCTTTGGGGATGACTTGGTGAGCTGCACATCACTCCCCAACAGGCTGCTTTCAATGCGAACACCGATATCAAGGATCTGACAGTCGTTCAAAATAATGCTGAATTCGATTTCACTATTTCGAATATAGCAATTGTTATAAATTGAAGTGAAAGGTCCAATGTAACTGTTTTCAATGACACTGTTTTGTCCGATGATTACTGGGCCGCGGATGTGGCTATTTTTAACTCGAGCATTCTTTTCAATAATCACATTCCCCGTGGTGTAAGAAGCTTTATCGACCTCGCCCTCAACGCGCGGTTGCAAATGTTCCAGCACCAACCGATTGGCTTCGAGCAGGTCAATCGGCTTTCCAGTGTCTTTCCACCAGCCAGTAATCTCTGAGAAACCGATCCGGTAGCCATGATCGATCAAATATTGATGGGCATCAGAAATTTCCAGTTCCCCTCGCTGACTGGGCTTAATGCTGTTCACGGCTTCAAAAATATGATGATCGTAAATATAGATGCCGGCAACAGCGAATTCGCTTTTTGGAACCTTAGGCTTTTCCTCGATAGACACAATCCGATTACCCCTGATCTCTGGCACGCCAAAGCGCTCTGGATCTTTCACGCGCGACAAGGTTAAGAAACAATTGACGTGATCCCTTTCGAACTCTTGGACGAAACGACGGACACCGCCGACCACCATGTTATCGCCTAAGTAGAAAATAAATGGTTCTTTTCCGATGAAGTCCTCGGAAATTTTTACAACATGCGCCAGGCCCAGTGGTGCCTCCTGTGGGATATAAGTAATATGAACCCCCCATCGTTGGCCATCTCCGATGGCATCCTGGACTTCAGTCGAATCTGCATTGGTGACAATACCAATTTCAGTAATCCCTGCTTCGGCGACAGTTTCGATCGCATAATGGAGAATCGGTTTGTTGGCTATTGGGATGAGATGCTTGTTCTGGGTGTGTGTTAAGGGCCGTAGCCGCGTCCCTTTTCCGCCACTGGTGATCAGCGCTTTCATTCGTATTTGCCTTCCCTTGTTGGTCTCTCAATGCTGTTGACAAATTTATTATGCTAGGCAGAGCGGAAGAATTTCGCCCCGCGATTCGCGGCGCTTTTCCGCCTTCAGATCAAATTCCTCTCTTTGGTGGATCAATTGTAGCATTTATTATAAAAAATTTCCCGCAAAAATGCAATGACTATTTTCTTCCTGTCTAATTAAACTTCTGCAAACTTGAAATTCTATTCTCGCCCAAGCGATCAATAGCAGATTGATGAATTTTTGCTTCTCACGGAATCATTCCTTAGTGACCAGAATCCTCAGTTCGCTCTTGAATAAGGGGGCTCCCATTTAGCAAGATTCTATTCTCGAATTAATCTGGAGATATTCCCATACCCCATTAGCCTCAATTTATCGGCTTCCTTATTGAGAAAATTGACGATGATATCCCCTCGTACTCCAAATGTGACGCCGTAATTGATGAGCTTAAGTTCCTTCAAATACACTTCATCTGTATACGGTGCGAACCTAAAATTCTCCAAATTTTGCAGCGAATCGGATGGGCCCAGCGTCATTTCAGAATCGTAAGCAGTGGCAGTGGCCATTCCCGCATAATAATATTCCCCTGTTTGGTCATCAAATGCAAAGATGATGCCCCCAGAGAAACCGCGATTAAATGCAGCGTCGATCAAAAATTTTTCTTTATACTTTGTTGGACTCACAAGTCCCCTTGTGACCATCAGATAGCCTTTGGGGAATCCCATAAGATATACTTCCTGTCCCAGCTTCAGATTGAGCTTGCGACGAAAACCGCCTTGAAACGGCAGTTCGGACAACGTATTGGGAATCCCCTCGGTTTCAATCAATGCGATGTCATTGCTTTCATCTTTCAAAATAATCCTCGCCTGGCTAATCGCCCCATTTTTATGGGTGACATAAATTGTTTGACCGAATTTCTTAGCTAATGACTGTAAGTAGCGTGTTGTCTTTTTCTCCTGATCCAAATAAAAGGTCTTAAGCGTATCCGCAAAATCAAATAAATGAAAACAAGTCAGCACGAGGACTCGATTGGAAGATTGACACAGGAGCAGCCCAGTTCCAGCCACGGAATTAGTGGTATATCGTTTTAAAACCAATAGCGACTGTTGTGGAACAGCAGGACCTTTGAAATCGGCTGGCGGATTGTAATAATAGTTTTCATAAAAAGCTGAACAAGTGATCTTCACAATCGATCGCTCCAGTTCTTCAAATGTTTTGAGCTTGGATCTTTCAAACTGGACGTTAGGAGCGTTGCTATGATGATTGACCCCTGCACAGGAAGTAAAATATCCGATGATTAGAGTTATCAATACGAGATGGTTTTTCATATTTGTTCCTCAGGAGGCATAAATGATAAACCTGCCTCGCCAAAATTCGAGCACAGCAGGTGCGAAGGCATTAGAGCTTTCCAATTTATATTTATTCGAATCATTTCCTTGTCGATTGCATGGACAATAGTTAGACTCCAGTGATCAAAAGTTGTTTCAGACCTTGGTGATCGCGATCCTTTATTGACAACGCGTGGTTGATCATAATTTTCGACAAGAAACTAGAGCAGTTCATTGAGCAGATTTAGATTACGCCGTTTTAAGAACGGATTCTCCAAACCATCCTCTCCTGGCGGACATTGCTGAGATCAGATCAAATGGTCGACGAAAATGATGTAGACTCTTTTAATTTTTAGTCTTGAAAAATCGCTTGCTAGCCTTCTATCTTATCTCCTACCAATGGATCGACGTTGCCGTGTCGAATCTGAGAGGCTATCAATGAGAAATTGATATCGTTTCAATAGCATCGAATCGAGGAGGAAAAGAGAACTCGATAATGAATCGAGCGCTTGTAACGATTCCAACGACTTCAGTGCTTTTAGTTGTTCCAGAGACTGCAATGCTTCAATGAATCGAGGGTCGCTCAACGATTTTAGCGCTTCAAGCTCCTTTAATTGTTTCAGGTTCTCCAATTCTTTCAACTGTTGGAGTGACTCCAATTCTTTTCGCATCTGCTCAAAGTCTTGTATGATTTTCTGGTGCACGTCCCTCTGCCAAATTATGATGCGCTGTTTCTCCAGCTCTCGAATTCGTTTGTGCAATTCGCGAAATTCCCGTTGCTCTAACTGATGCTTTCCAGTGCTATCGATGGCGATCCGCAAGCCATCATGAGCATGAAACTGAAATTGAAATTGCGGCATCTCACCAGGATG
Source organism: candidate division KSB1 bacterium (assembly GCA_034506395.1). Lineage (NCBI taxonomy): Bacteria > Pseudomonadati > Candidatus Zhuqueibacterota bacterium. Next base: position 123,918 of record JAPDPQ010000001.1, read on the forward strand.
GCGATGTTTTCTTATTGCTCTTCGATATTCTTCATTGAACTGGTTGGCCGATCGAATCCGCTCTCCGATGATACGCCATTGATCGGAAGGAATGGCGGATTTTAGCTGAGATTGAGGCTTTCTAATTGTATCAGAGGTTAGTGACTGCTGGGATTTTAACGGTTCAATGTGCTCTGGCAAAACTTGATCAAGATCAAGTGGACCTGCCAAGGAGAGCTGAATGATCGCTTCCATTTCTTTAGGCGAAATAACGGTATCGAGGTTACTGAGATTTAGTATGGTAGCAGCAACCGATTCAACTTTTTCAGGTGCGACCTCTTTATTTTTCGCGCGTCTCACAAAATCACCATACAGCGAAGCGACCGATCGAGTATCTGATGTATCAGGCATCATAGCCAATAACTTTTTTCCGAGCAAGTTCAAAGAGTACTCGAGCACATCTTGTTTAGAACGGCTATCGGCAAAAAACACCCAGTAAAGTACGGCCGTCAACGCAACGGTGATCAACACAAAAGCAATTTTTCTAAATGCCTTGCTCATGATATTAGCCTCCAATTAGCTATTGGGGTTTAATAATTAGACGCTTCCTTTTCCCAAAAATTTCTGTCATCTTTAAATTTTCTGCCTTGGTTGCGAGCACATCGAAGGAACTACTCATTTTCATAAACCATTATGGCAGCGCCACGTTCCCCAAATATTGCAAAAGTCATCGAACAAGATCAATTTGACACCACCTCGCCGTAACGCTTGTTGGACAACTTAGACTGAAATCATGCGATTATCATGGCGCGATGCGACGAAAGATGAGAGGCTGAGATGATTTGGATTGCACCTCGTCTAAGAATTTTTGAAATTCCAAATAATGGTCTGCGGAAATTGTTTCTCCATTGAGTTGATGAACAATCTTGATTTGCAGCACGGAATCCTGTTGCGAAACCTGCCAGAGGCTGTAGCCGAATGGGCTTATTATAGAATCCGAGATCGCAGCTGAGTTGGCTGTCCATTGGCTTGGAATTTCAAGATCCAGGCTCAACATCTCTGTGGAGCCGTAATTGAACAGAATCGGATGTTGTCGCTTCGGAGAACGGAAATAATCGGCCAGGTCAAATCCGAGAATTTTGCCAGGGGAAAAATATATCATTTTGTCCTGGCGTTGGGCAAAATTTCTCGCACGGACGTGGTAATAAATGACAAGCGGATCTTGAATCGGATGTAGCCCCACAATTCTGAATGAATCCAATTTCGCACCAGGACAACGGGCAGCAAGATAGGTCTCTAACCATTGGCGGACCTCGTGCTGGGTCAATCGAGATAGCATTTCGCGGATATCCGTAGCTAGAACTCCGCGATATTCAGTGCTCCCCTGGACAAGTCCTTGACCATTTGGGCGCAATTTCATACGCCAATCGAGCACAGTGCGATTGCTATCGGCAGGATTTTTCGTTGTAGTAGCGATTTTTCCGGCCCCATCCTTTCCAATGACCAGCACTGGTAGCCCTTGATCATACCACGGTAGCGAAGCGAACGGGCAGCCTTTTTGCGTGGCATCTAACCAGATACCTTTTTCTCCTACTTTTGGGCAATAAACAATGGCATGATTAAACTGATAGGGCGACGGCAAACTTGTATCTGGTTCGCCATTTTGCCAAGTGCTGATCAGCACTGGATGGGCTTCAATGCCAGCCGCCCGCGACAGGGCGCAGATGAGGATCGACATATCTTTGCAATCCCCATAACGATTTGCCAGCACTTCACCCGCCGGATGGGGCTGATAACTCCCAATTCCGATGGCCACGGCAATGTAGCGGACGTGATCGCGCACCCACTCATAAATCATTTTCAGACGGGCAAGGTCATTGTCGCAATGTTGGGTCAAGCTATCGGCCAGTTGTTTCACCCCTTTTGCTGATTTGATCTGTGGCTCTGCCAAATCATAATACCAGCGAGCCACATCGTTCCAACTTTTCATCCCCACCGGAGCGATTTCAATCCGAGCCAAGCATTCATTTACGGCGGGCATACCAAATTCCGTCTGGATCGCTGGGATATTTTCAACTTGCCAGACGTAGCTGGATTTAAAACCCGCTGGCGCCTTTGCGATGGTCGGCTCGATATTAATAAAATATTTTTTGTAATTCAACTCCCACTCCGAAGGAGTTTCCAGCGTGAATCGCGATTTCAGCACTGGAATATCATCCTGAAAATACCATGATGGCCATACCCGATGACCACTGATTCGAAGTTGATAGCGATATTCGATAATTGCCCCGGACTCAACCGAGGGCAGCGTGAAAATTTTGGCGCGCTGATCTGAATAGAACACAAAGCGGGGATAAAGATTCACATCAAAAATCTGCTTCTTATCTAAATTTCGCACAGTCCCGGTGGGGAGGATCGTCCTGGCCTGGATGTTTTCAACCCAGCTTTGCGGTGTATAGGGGATGGTCACGTTTGCATGATGCCAGCCCCGTTGATTATAGATTTTCACGATCCGATGGCGCTCAAATTGCGTCTGAGGCAGTTCGTTACTGCCAATAATCTGCATTTTTCCCTCATCCAAAATCACCACAGCACCCGCATCCCAATATTGCTCTTCATTCGGAACGCGAAACACCGCCATCTCATCCTCACCGAGTCGTTTGGCCCGATCAATCTCATGGGCACAACGAAATAGAATGAGCATGATCAATATAAGCGTCGATTTCGACAATTTTCGAAAGCGAGAAATCTCACTTACATGCATATCTAAATTATCTCCACGAAAATGTCTTCTGGCAAAAACCATGTGGTGTCCCGATTCACGCTGTCCATCAGCCATTTCCAATTTGAGGGTGACCAACGTTCTTAGAAGCGGTCTTTCTATGATTTGATGGAAATATCCAATTCGTACTGTTAATATATCAAAGTATTGGATGAGAGTCAAATGCTTTTTCTGACCAATCGAACTAATCCAATTCACCATGGATTTGAGACAAGATTTATTGAATGGCATTCTATCGACATCAGACGGCTTCCCTTGTGCTGGTTATTGAACATAGTTTTATTTTACACTTCATGCCAAATGACAAACGGTACAATGATGATCATAGATAATCCAGAGATTGGAGCGATTTTTATTATAATGATATCCTCTTCATCGCTCCGATGCAAAAAAGATGAACTTTATGATGGTCGGCCAGTTAAAGAGCATTGTTCGACGTGAATTACTGAGTTATTTCTTCGATCGGATGAGATATACCGCCGAATAATAGTCGGCGAACTGAATAATGCTTAACGCTATGAATTATTCTTAGTGGTATGATTGTTTTGAGTAAACTCATAACGCCAATCTATCGACGTTGGGATGCCTCAAACGGCTATCGCGATGTTCTGAAACTGGCATTTCCACTGATTTTGAGCACAGCGTCGAGCACAATTCAACAATTCATTGATCGGATGTTTTTGACGTGGCATTCGCCCGCGGCTATTGCAGCAGCAGCAACAGCGGGCATCGTGTCATTCACATTGCAAACTGTGTTCATTGGTACCGCTGCTTACGTCAATACCTTCGTGGCTCAGTATTTTGGCGCGAAACAATATGATCGGATCGCTAGCGCTGTGTGGCAAGGCATTTACTTCTCGCTTATAGCTGGACTTGTAATATTGGGGCTGATCCCCCTCGCTCGACCTATCTTCAACTTGGCTGGTCATGCCCCAGAAATGAAAGCATTGGAGATCGAATATTTCACTATTTTATGCTTTGGCGGGCTACCGGTTTTTATTTTGGCCGCTGTCTCTGGATTCTTTGGTGGTCGCGGTGAGACTCGGGTCATTATGTGGGCCAACGTTATTGCAACCGCCATCAACATCGTTTTCGATTATCTTTTGATTTTTGGTCATTGCGGTTTCCCCCAACTTGGGATCAAAGGTGCAGCGATCGCTACTGTTATGGCGGGATACAGTGCTGCGATCATCATTACCTTTTATATGTTCAAAGCAAGATATCGCCACCAATTTTTGACGCTCAAGAATCATCGGTTCGATTGGCCTCTTTTCAAACGGCTCATGCAGTTTGGATTGCCTAATGGCTTCCATTTTATGCTCGACCTGCTGGGATTTACCCTGTTTGTGCTATTGGTGGGCCGATTGGGAACGCTGGAACTTGCAGCCACCAGCATTACTTTCAACATCAACCATATCGCATTCATGCCGATGATTGGCATCGGCATGGCGGTAGAGATCATCGTTGGGCAGCGCCTCGGCGAAAATCAACCCCAACAAGCTCGTTTTGGCACTTACTCAGCTCTGCACCTTACTTTTCTTTACATGATCACCATTGCGCTCACCTATGTGCTATTCCCAAAAATTTATCTTTGGCCTTTTGCCGCGCAATCCGATCCCGCGCAATTCACCATTATCCAGAACATGGCGATTGTATTGCTCCATTTCGTGGCGTTCTATTGCATCTTCGACACGCTGAATATTGTCTTTGCCAGCGCTCTCAAAGGTGCCGGAGACACACAGTGGGTGATGATCACTTCAGTTCTGCTTTCTTGGACCACGCTGGTTGTCCCAACATTCTTCGCTTGTGTGGTTTACCGCTGGGGACTCTATATCGCCTGGGGTTTTGTGACCCTCTACATCACGCTGCTTGGTATCGCTTTCACCGTGAGATTTCTTGGAGGAAAATGGGAATCTATGAGGGTCATTGAGCAAGCCGAATTGCACAGATTAGAGCAGGATCAGCAGGTCGCGCTTTGAGCTCAAACTTCTGGCCGCTTTCATGGAAACGATCATCAAAGATGCTTCTGGAGAATCTATTTTTTTCAACGCCCACGAAACACATAGAAACTTAACCAGCAAATCACATGAAAACCGATGTGATAATACTGTGTCTCGTGGGCTGATGAGGATGGAAAAATGGCCAGTGATAAAGTGTCACTGGCCACTAGTTTCGGAGCTCAATAACAGATGAAGTTTTTCTTTTGTAATGTAGAAGCCAGGATGATCACATATCTCATCCGATGGCTTTTTGGAAAATAGTATAAGCCTTTGATGGAGTTGCTTGCATCATTTCGACCATTTTGATGACGGGCAAATTATCCTCTAACACCCACCCGATATCGCAATATTCGTAACCTTTTTTCTGTGCGTAGATTTTCTGTTGCCACAACATCACTACTGCCAGCCCCATCCGTTGGAATTTTCGTTTCACGCCGAGGTAGCCCAATCGAAAGCCCTTCACCCCACCTTTGGTGAGCAGCATTTTTGCCGCGCGCAGCAGCTCGCAAGTTCTGCACCACGAAATCGGCTTCATTTTTTCGATGATATTGGGTACACCTCCAAAAAAACCGGCTGGTTCTCCCTGCACATACACGATGACGAACAAGCTTTTATCCATGATGAGCTGCATGTCATCCACGATCACGCTAAACTCTTCTTCAGTAAACGGCACAAAGCCGAAATTATCGTTCCAGGCGTCGTTGTAGATCTCCAACATCTCTTTTTTTCGAACCGCCAGGGGCCGCTGATCCCAAGTCTCAATAGTTAATCCGTATTTCTGGATGGCCTCTTTTGCCATTTGACCGAGGATCTCATAGCGCGGATCCATGACGGGTACTTCCCAAGAAAGCACTCGTTTCACTGCTTGGAATCCAGCTTTTTTGAACAGGTCCGCATAATAGGGCTTATTATACATATAATAAATCACTGGCCGAGAATTGAATCCTTCAGTCATCACGCCTGGCGTGGCCTCATTCACTGGCAAATTTTGCGGGCCACGGATGGTATCCATCCCTTTCGATTTCAGCCAATCTGCCGCTGCGGATAGCAATTGATCAGCCACTTCCTGATCTTCGATGGCCTCAAATTGTCCGAAGAACCCAACTTTGTCGTTCCAATGTCGATTATGATTGTAATTGACAAACGCATTGCATCGTCCCACGACTTCACCATCTTTCATTGCCAAAAAAAATCTCATCTCGGCATGTTTGAAAAATAGATTATCTGGTTCGAAAAAGCCATGAATCCCGATGAGCTTGAAGCCGAGGTATTCGTAGTTTAGCAGCGGAATGAATTGGGGCTCGTTTCGATAGTGCTGCCAGTGAAAGTCGATGAATCTTTTCAGAAGCTTTTTATCTTGGGAAGTCTGATTTGAGAACGAGACAATTTTGAGATCACTTCCAGTAACATTTGGTGTAGGCATTTCCTTCCTCCGAAATGTAATGAAATAATCGCTGGAATTAGGCATTTGCCTTTCATTTTTCGATGCAATAGTCTGTTTTCCTATCTCATCGATTTAAATTAATTCTTTTTGAATTAAATATATTTCCACTTCTTCTAAAAATTCATATAAAGAGACATGGCGGGAGCCTTCAACGGAGAAGTCGTGCGTCGAAGGATTGTCAAACGGATGACGATGCCATTTTCCGTCACAGCAATCTCGCCCATAAATTCTTTGAGAATTGTGAATAAATACGAAATTGATGGTTGCGGTAGAGATGTTATGATAGATTTGAATAAAGGTTGCAGCGTCTATTTCAAGACGATATTTTAGGGCAGAGTCGGTCTCGTCGATCAAATAGATCGTTTTTATGACGGGAAATTTATGAGCAGCTTCGAATATCTCTTGCTTCACATCATTAATTTTCATTATTTGATTCCTGAAGCTTATTCAATTTCCGCCTGATCGTTTTTAATCCATCCAGCGCCATTTCCCAATCGCAAAAATCATTTTCGACTTCAAAAGAATACCCTTTTTTTGCTACCATTTTTTCAGCTTTAAAAGTTTCAAAATCCATGCGATATTTTGCTTCGAGGTTTCGGATCGTTAGTTGATAGCGAGCCAATCTTCGTCTCAGTTCATTTTCGATGAGTCGTTTTATTTTGTTTTCAGCCTTCTCTTCAGGAAACAGCTCGGTGACATAGCTGGCTAATTCATCAGAAATTTTTAGCATATATGTTCTCCTAAAACTCGTATGGTTAAAAAGTGACCGTCATTTCGCAGGTGACGGTCAGGTTTCATAAGAAAGGAATTTAAAAATTCATTTTATTTTGGGGGGCCTAATTTAAATATTTCTTTTGTAAAAATCAATCAAATATTCAATGGTAATTACGTGACCGTCACCTGCGAGGTGACGGTCACGTATCCATCTTCCAAAAAAATCGCGCGCGCCCCCCCACCCCGAAATAATCAAATAACCAAATCATTCTATGGATGATTGTCCGGAACGAACCGCACGCACATAGTTGACGTCGTGGAAGCCGTCCCAACCGCAACCACCATCGCTGAAGCTGACTACCCACGCCGCCCGCGACTCGCCCAGTAACAAATCAGACGTCCAAATCCACCTTTGTGTTGCATCGAACTTCGGATCGATATAGAGGTCGCCATTCAGTTCTTTCGGCTCCATCAGGCTCATGGCTTCTTCCAGCGTGGGCAAGCGCCAATCGTTATAACCTGCATAACCTTTTTGATTCAGATCCGCTATCCATTTTTTAGCATTTTCATAAGTCATGTATTCAACAGAACCGCCCTGTTGCCACATCAAACCCGAGGCGTGATCAATAACCACTTTATCGCCTCGAATCGTTTGTAACTCGAATTGATTGGCAAAGCCACGACCGTTGGGATTACTAGATGCCTTGCTCCAGTCAAATTCTTTAGAATAAAATCATATTTCTGGAGCATGGCTTTTACATCGGCTTCTGAGAGCCGCTTGGGAATTGAGCGAAATATTTGAGTTGTAGAAGTTGGCTTTGCTGTTTTTAATAAAGGCTGAGCTGGCTCATATATTTTTCAGTGATTTTCAATTTGAGCGCACGACAGAGCTCATTGTAACCGTGATCGAAATTCTGAAAATCGATATACAAAAACCCTCTCAAGATGGCGGGTCGTTTGGTATCGTCCAATATGCAGGGAATAATGCGCTTTTTGAGATCGAGAGCACTCTGCCATTCCAATTTCACATAATAGGAATTAGCAGCGGATTGTGACCATACCAATACCAATACGTCGCACCATTCCAGAGCTTCGCTGATGCGATCGGGCAGACTTTCCCCGCCCGAAATTCTGGCATAATCGATCCAGATTTCGGCGCCATCGCGTTTGATATATTCGGCTATTTTGCGAGCAATATCGTTGTCATGCCAGGAATGGCTGATAAAAACTCTGGGCACTGATTGCTCCTTTTAATTCTTTTTAGACTATTGCTTCCAGCGATTATTGAATTAAAAGTTTTGTAGGACAGGAGGACAGGATGCCATCCTGTCTTGTAGTTTTACAGCAACATAAACATCGATATAATCACCTGGGCTAAAATAATTTTGGCCACCATCGCGGCTGGATAGACGGTGGCGTACCAGACGTTGGGCAATTCATTCTTTACCTGTTGGTTAGCATAAGCCAGGCAAGCTGGCTGAGTTTGCACGCCGGACATGATTCCCATTACCGCGGACATGGGCAGCTTAAAATATTTGTAGCCAATGAATAAAGTGACAAGCGTCACTGCCGAGGTGATGATCGCCCCAGCGAGGATGAATCCCCAGCCCCCGGTTTGAAAGGTGACCGCAAAGCCATGACCAGCCTTTGTACCGATCGCAGCCATAAAGAAAATCAGTCCGATCTGGCGGAGCAACAAGTTCGCACTATACGGTAAACTCCAAGTAATGGGTCCAGTGCGTTCCAATCGGCCCAGGATCAGTGCCACAATCAGTGGCCCCCCGGCGAACCCGAACTTGAAAGTCATACCATTGGGCAAGGGGAATGGGATAGTGCCCACGAATACACCTAGAACGATGCCCAAGGACAATGAAAGGAAGTCAGTTTCAGATACAGCGCGAATGGAATCGCCAAAAAATCTGGTCACTTGATCGAGATTCTCTCGGAGCGTAACAACACGGATCCGATCGCCCAATTCTAACACCGTATCAGCCGAGGGGACAAAATCGACGTCGCCACGCCGAAGTCGGGTGATAGTTGCATTATATTTCTTTTGCAGTTCAAGTTCGCCGATCCGTTTGCCAACTACCTCGCGGTTCGAGACAAAAATGCGTCGATAGCTATATTGGCCCGGATCTTCTGCAATATCCAAATGCTTCTTAGCCACCTCGCCAAAAAGCACCCGCGCCCGCTCTAAAGCGGAAGCGTTTCCAACCGCTACGATCAGGTCGTTGTGGCCCAAAATCGTCTCTGGAGCTACGATCAAAATCTTATCGCCCTTTTGAATGCGACTGAGCACGAAACCAGGCCGTTCATAAAAACTCAATGCCTCATTCACGGTCTTGCCAATGACACCAGGATTCGTCACGCGAAAGGTGCGCGTGAAGATTGCCTCGGATTGTGAAACTTGTGCTTCCTGATTAAAATCCACTTTCATGTATCGTGCGAATAAAAAGAACCAAAGGATGACCCCTAGCACACCGAACGGATAGGCCAGACCATATGTAACAACGGGGCTATTCATATAAAATCGAAGGGTCTCCAGGGGGAGGTCCTTTGCCATGTTTTTGATGGTCTCGACTGTGGTAGCGAGCGCCGGCGTATTGGTCAAGGCACCGCAATAAAGCCCGACCATACTGGGAACCGAAACACCAAGAATTTTCCATAATACCATTGTTAATATCGCACCAAAGGTGAGAACCAGTACCACCATCACATTGATGCGCAGCCCTCGTTTCTGAAACGAAGCAAAAAATCCTGGTCCTGCATGCAGGCCAATCGCATAGACAAATAACACCAAGCCAATTATGTAAATGTATTCTGGCAGGTCCAGTCGATTATCGAACGCACCAAAAGCAATGCCGACGAATAGCACGGCTGCAACGCCCAGGCTTAGCCCACCAATTTTAATGCTGCCCAATAAATATCCCAATCCGATGATGGTGAAAAGCAACACAATTTGATTTTCGATCAGAAAATTTAGCATAGAATTTTACTAACCTCGCCACTTGTCAATTGAACGACGAGTGCAAATGGCTCTTAGCACATAGATTTCGGTTTAAAATAGAAAAAAATTCGCTTTAAATCAAGATAAAAATATCTGAGTTCCCTCCATCTCTCCATTTTCCCCGGCCAAAATTTGAGCAAAAAATATCGTCAAAGGATCCGGATGGTCAAATTAGATCAATTCGCACTGCATTTCTTTTGTTGAAGTCAGCGGTGTTTTGATGGCTATTTCTGTAAAACCGTCCAAATCATGCTAAATGCTCATGCCTCGAACATAATTTTGAACACATACGCATATTGGCTCCCTCCTAAAAAATACTCAGCCTTTCTGAGCGCTAAAATTTGTCTGGATTGATAACAAAATGCGACACTGCTTTCTTTCCGAAAAGCCGGCTCCAGGAATCAATATCGAAATCGAGGATCACGGCCCCGGCTGGGGGAATCGTTTCGATTGAGCAAGGAGATAGATGATTCGCTAAAAATGTGATCTGGGGATTGTGACCAATCAGCATCAACGAAGAGATTGAATCATCAGTATAGCAAATCAGATTGAACAATTCCTCCATGCCGCTACAATAAATTTGATCTCGGAATTGAATGTTTTGTTCATCAAAGCCAATCGCTTGGGCGAGTATTTGGGCGGTTCGCACAGCTCGACATGCTGGACTGGTAAGGATCAAATCGAGCCGGTCAGGATATTGATCGCGAAGGAGCTCGCTTAAAAATCGTGCATCGCGTTCGCCCTTGTCGCTCAAGGGGCGTTCCAGATCTGAGATGTCATGATTGGCCAGCTCGGCGTGGGCATGCCGAATGATCAGTAATCGTTTCATTCTTGTTCGCTTTCGCTATTGTTATTATGAACCGACTAACCTGAACCAACCCAAATCTCGATGGCCGAAAAGAAATCCTTCTCTCATCGGGTCTCAAAATGAATGCTGGTCATCATCGAATGTTTGTGCGCTGGTTCGAATGATTCTTCGAAAAATTTTACTTGCTTCTTGACCAAGTTTGATAGTAAGCTACCTTTTCTCTCCTATCAGCATTCGGTTTCAAAAATCGCCCAATTTGGATTGGGTCGGGGAGAATATTGGATCAAAACCTCGAATTTTGGGTGATCTAACTAATGGGCTATAATAAGCATTATTTTTTTATTTGTCAATGAAAACAATTACGAGCTTGTATCTGGTGGTTCAGATGATATTCATTGACTTGGAACAGCGCGCAAAAACCACTTGACTATAATAAAAAAAAACTCTATATTAGCGCTTTCAATTTTGTACTTAGTGCATTAAAAGTTGTTTAAATATGAGTGAAAAAAGTATCGGAATTTAACTTTGTTTGATACACGTCAATTGAGATGACGTAATATTTTCATATGTTCGGATCGGTAAAAATTTGGTAATGAGCTTTGGAGGAAGGATTAAAATAGGAGAGTTGCAATGGCAAAATACCGTATCGCGTGGTTACCAGGTGATGGCATTGGCAAAGATGTGATGGATTGCGCTCGAATTGTGCTAGATGCATTGAAATTCGATGCGGAATATATTCATGGTGATATTGGTTGGGAGTTCTGGTGTAATGAAGGGGATCCATTGCCGAAGCGGACGATCGACATGTTGAAGACCACGCATTGCGCCCTTTTCGGCGCGATTACTTCAAAGCCCAAAGAGGAAGCAGCGAAGGAATTGCGGCCAGAACTTCAGGGCAAGGGATATGTGTATTCCAGTCCGATAGTACGTTTGAGACAGGAATTCAATTTGCGCACCAATTTGCGGCCATGTAAAGCGTATCCTGGTAACCCGCTCAATTACCGCGAGGGGATCGATCTGGTGGTATTCCGAGAAAACACCGAAGATCTCTATGCCGGAGTTGAGTTCCATCCAGTGCCACAGGAAGTCATGGATGTGTTGTGTCGGAATCATTCCAAGATGAAGAGCTTTGCCTCGGTGCCTCTGGAAGACATTGCGATCTCGTTACGGATTATCACTCGCAAGGCTGCTCAGAACATCATTCGAGATGCGTTTGAATACGCTAAAAAATATCACTATAAGAGCGTTACCATTGTTGAAAAACCCAATGTGATTCGCGAGACCAGCGGGCTCATGATCCGCGAAGCGCGAAAAATCGCAAAAGAGTATCCAGAAATCCCGCTCTGGGAAGCGAACATCGATGCCATGTGCATGTGGCTCATTAAGAACCCACTTGATTATGGAGTATTGGTAACTTCGAATATGTTCGGCGATATCATCTCCGACTTATGCGCTCAATTGGTTGGAGGTCTTGGGTTCGCCTCAAGTGGCAACATTGGTGATAACTACGCAGTATTCGAACCCACCCATGGCTCAGCGCCCAAATATGCTGGCCAGTATAAAGTCAATCCGATCGCCATGCTGCTAACTGTGAAATTGATGTTCGATTGGTTGGGCGAGACGGAAAATGCCCACCGTTTGGAAAATGCGATTGCGACGGTTATCAAAGAAGGTAAAGTCCGAACCTATGATATGGGCGGAAGTTCCAGCTCGTTAGAAGTCGCTGAGGAAGTTGCCCGGAAACTGTGAGATTGGGCCCATTCGATCCCATACATTCTAAAACATGACCATACTTGTTCATTAAATTTGTCCAAAAAAATGTTATAAAATCATTTCCTCTCCGAGCCATAATTTCAAGACGGAGAGGCATTTTTTCATTTGAGAAATTGCAAACTTCGTTTCTTGCTGCGCAATGTTTTTGTTTTGTGGGTAATATGGTTCTTAGATTTTAAATGATGGAAGGTAATGTGAAAAAGATCAAATTTGCTATTGGGATTCATAATCATCAGCCGATTGGAAATTTCGATTTCGTTTTTGAAGAGGCATATCAAAAGGCATATTTGCCGTTTCTTGAGGTGTTGGCCCGGCATCCGAAAATAAAAATCGCCATGCACTATTCGGGCTACCTATTCGATTGGTTGCTGAAGCGCGATCAGAACTTGGGACAGCAACTTCGACAATTGGTCGCCACAGGTCAATTGGAAATGATGACAGGCGGCTATTATGAACCGATACTGGTCAATATCCCTGATGCGGACAAGATCGGACAGATCCAAAAGCTAAATCAATTTATCGAGCAACACACTGGCTATCATCCAATTGGGCTATGGTTAGCAGAGCGAATTTGGGAGCCTCAGTTGCCTAAGCCGTTGGTCGAAGCTGGGATTCGATATGTCGTAATTGATGACTCCCATTTTAAATCTGCTGGATTAGAGGAACGAGATTTATATGGGTACTATGTGACCGAAGAGACTGGTCACGTGGTCAACATCTTTCCAATCAGCGAACGGCTGCGCTACACGATGCCATTCCAGCCTCCTGAAGTGACGATTGATTATTTACGGTCGATTGCTGATGAAAACGGGAATCGTCTCATCGTGTTTGCTGATGATGGTGAAAAATTTGGCATCTGGCCTGGGACCCATGAACACTGTTACCAGAAGCAATGGCTTGAACGGTTCTTTTCGTTATTAGAGGCCAATCTCGATTGGATCGAGATCGTTCATTTTTCGGAAGCGTTGGACAAATTGCTGCCGCTGGGAAAGGTCTATTTGCCAACCGCCTCCTATCGAGAAATGATGGAATGGGCGCTCCCAGCGTCCACTATTGAACGTTACGAAAAGTTCGAGCAGGAACTAAAAGCACACGGTTTGTTTGATGAATATAAAGTATTCGTGCGCGGCGGATTCTGGAGAAATTTCTTGGCTAAATACCCGGAATCGAACAATCTCCATAAGAAGTCGTTATGGGTTAGCAACAAGATTCAGCGATTGAAGAACCATCCAAATTGTGATCAACGTCTCCTTGATGATGCCCAGGATCACCTTTGGGCCGGCCAGACCAATTGTCCTTATTGGCACGGCGTGTTCGGCGGTCTATATCTGAATAACCTGCGATTTGCGGTCTATCATCACATGATCCAGGCTGAAAGCATCATCGACCGCGCTACCCGTTCCCAACAAGAGCTCGATGCAGGCTGGATTGACGTTAATGCAGTGGATTTCGACGCCGACGGCCGCGAGGAGCTGTTGATCGAAACCCCGACCTTAAATCTCTATCTGGCGCCTCAATTGGGTGGAACGCTATTTGAGATGGATTACAAACCGAAAGCGATCAATTTGCTGGATACTATGACTCGGCGCAAAGAAGCTTATCATAATAAGCTTTTAACACTTCAAAATCAGCAGCCAGAGCAGAACCAACATGGCGTGGCGAGCATACATGACCTGGTTATCGCCAAAGAACCTGATCTGGCCAAGAGACTGAAATATGATTCCTATCGTCGCAACGCACTGATCGAGCATTTCTTAGCATCAACCACCTCATGGAACCAATTCGCGGATTGCGATTACCTCGAGCTGGGAGATTTTATTGGAGCGCCTTACCGATATGAAACCGAATGGGTCAACAATTGTTTAAGTATTAGGATGCATCGAACTGGAAGGCTGAAAGGTGACGGTCAAAATTCTCCTTTGGAGCTGTTAAAGACCCTGATCGTTGACCCAAAGCGTTCCGTCGTGATAATTAAATATCTTCTCCGCAATGTGGCAAACGTGCCCATAGCTTTTTGGTTCGCGACCGAGCTTAATTACGCACTGCTGGCTGGCAATGCCAATGATCGCTATTATTATTTTGATCGTGAACTTAATGAGAGTCGGCATTTAGCAAGCAGTGGTGAGGTGGATAAAATTAAGCAGATGGGTTTGAAGGACGAGTGGCTTAAGATTGACATTCAATTACGCTTTGATCAAGCAGCTACCATCTGGCGCTTTCCCATTGAGACGATATCGCAGTCTGAGGCTGGCTTCGAGCGGGTCTATCAGAGTTCGGTTGTGGTGCCTAATTGGAAAATTCAGCTTGCGCCGCAAGCGGAGTGGTCGGTGGAAATCAATCAACGAATTGTCGATTTATAAATTGTGGGTTGGGCTCATGAAAAAAAACAACAAAAAAATAGTTCGATGGCTGGTTTTATCCCTGGTCATCTCCCTGATTCTGATTGGGTTTTCTCAGCGATTGCTGCTCTCTGGGGATAATCCGTTTGAACAATTTCGGCGCTTCTGGGATGTCTTTGAGATCGTTCGAACCTATTACGTGGATGAAGTGGATGGACAGAAGCTGATCACTGGTGCCATCGAAGGGATGCTGGAGCAATTAGATCCGCATTCGGTTTACATTGAGCCAGCGAAACTCAAAGAAGTCAACGAGCAATTCCAGGGCACCTATGAAGGGATCGGTATTGAATTCATCATTCAGAACAAAATACTTACCGTGGTTGCCCCCATAGCAGGCTCGCCATCAGAAGCCATGGGATTGCGACCGGGGGATCAGATTATAAAGATCGCTGGGAAAAGCGCTTATGGGATCTCGGAGCAAGAGGTGCAGCAGAAGCTAAAGGGGCCGAAGGGGACGCGCGTTACCATCACGGTGCGCCGGCCCGGGATTGAAGAGCCATTTGATATTACCATTACGCGCGACAAAATTCCGATCTACAGTGTAATGGCCAGCTTTCTGATAAAAGACAAAATTGGTTACATTCATATCGGTCGCTTTGCTCAGACCACGGCCGATGAATTCGAGCGCGCTTTGCGGGAATTAGAAAGCCAGGGGATGAACGCGTTGCTGATCGATCTGCGCGGCAATACCGGCGGCTATTTGGACCAAGCCGTAAAGCTGGTCGACAAATTTATCGAGGGAAATAAAGTTATCGTTTATACCAAGGGTCGCATTCCCGAAGCGAATGACGAGTTTCGCTCCACAGATAGCGCCACGCACGCTAAATATCCGATTGTGGTGTTGATCAATAAAGGTTCGGCCAGCGCTTCGGAAATCTTTGCTGGTGCTATTCAGGACTGGGATCGCGGCTTGATTGTTGGGGAAACGAGCTTCGGCAAAGGGCTGGTCCAAACTCAGCTCAATTTAAAAGACGGCTCTGCCATTCGAATTACCACAGCTCGCTATTATACGCCCAGCGGTCGACTGATTCAGCGCTCGTACGAAAATGGGCTGTACGAATATTACGTTTCCGGATATGAAGAAGCGATAGATGAGCAACCTGAGGAGGTCAAAGAAAAACCGGTATTCTACACTAACTCAGGTCGCAAAGTTTATGGTGGCGGCGGGATCACGCCTGATGTAGAAATCCGCGCCAAGCGCATTACCAAGCTGGTCAGCGAGCTGAATTTCAAACGCATGTTCTTTGAGTTCGCCTCGGTTTATGGTTCAACCCATCCAGAACTAAAAGCTGATTTCAACTATTTTAAAGATAACTTTCAAATCGATGAGAAAATATTGAGCGAATTCCGCCAGTTTGTTCAGTCCAAAAATATCCCAATTAACGAGACTGAATTTCAGAACGATCTCGAATTTATCCAATTGCTGATCAAAAGCGAACTCGCACAGTTTTTCTGGGATCGAGAGCATTATTACCAAATTCGCTTGTCTGGCGATAATCAAGTTCAGGAGGCGTTGAAGTTGTTTGACCGTGCCGCGAAATTGGCTGGTTTAGCGCCATTTAAGCCGTTTTGATTCCATTTCCCTAAGGGAACAAACTGAAAAAAAATGTTGACTTTTATAAAAAAAATAATTATAATGATCGCACAGTTTGATCAGAAAGAGAATAATAAGTCTTAATTCATCATTAACTAACTTATGGAGGGATCCTAGAAATGATAGATTATTTTATTAAGGGTGGGTTCTTCATGTGGCCGATTCTGATTTTCTTCATTTTTGGTCTGGCAGTAAGCATCGAACGAATTTGGTCGTTAACCCGAGCCTCAATTAACACCAAAAAATTTTTAGCTAAGATTCAAACAGCGCTACGTGAAGGCGGTGTGGATGCTGCAAAAGAGATCTGCGAGAATACGCGAGGCCCCATCGCTTCGATTTTCCATGCTGGTCTATCTCGATTTGACAAAGGCATCGATCAGGTAGAAAAAGCCATCGTGAGTGCGGGGTCTATTGAAATGGCATTCTTAGAACGAGGTCTAGTGTGGTTGTCATTGGTAATTAGCGTCGCTCCCATGTTAGGATTCTTGGGAACAGTGCAAGGAATGGTCATGGCTTTCGAAGATATTGCTGCTGCCAATGACATTTCTCCTTCGATCGTTGCTAACGGTATTTCGGTCGCACTATTAACAACCCTGTTCGGTTTGGTGGTGGCCATCATTATTCAATTCTTCCATAACTTTTTTGTATCACGAATCGATAAATTGATCATCGATATGGAAGAGAGCTCGGTCGAATTGGTGGACAATTTGATCGATTTAGAAAAACGTTAACCAATTGGTTGGCTTATACAGGGGAGCAAAAACATGTTGAGTTTGAAAAAAAAGGCTCGGAAACCCGAGATTCCCCAAGCGTCCTTAGCAGATATTGCATTCTTGCTGCTTATCTTTTTTATTTGTACGACCACGATCGACGTGGACAAGGGCATTGGTTTGGTATTACCACCGAAAGGTGAGACAAAAGAAGTGCCGAAGAAAAATATCACTAACCTGCTGATCAATGCAGAAGGGACAGTGATGCTGGATGAGAACATTGTGGATGTGCGAGATATCCGAATGATCATTCAGCGGAAATTAATGGAGAACCCGAATTTGATCGTGTCAGTGAAAACTGATCCAAACACTCTATACTCAGATTATATTCGGGTGTTGGACCAATTGAAGCAAGCAAATGCGACCAGAATTTCGCTGGCTGAAGCAGAGAAATAACATTAGCCGAACGAAATCTTAACAGTGAACGAGGAGAATTAAAGCAGTGAAATTCACGAGAAAAACGAAAGTCGATGCCGGGATTCCAACGGCATCTTTGCCGGACGTGGTGTTTTTGCTGCTCTTATTCTTCATGGTATCATCGGTTTTTCAGCAATATCGAGGGATTCCGGTGCGTCTTCCCGCCGCAAAAAAAATTGAGAAATTGCCAGGAAAACGGAATGTTGCGAATATTTGGGCGGATGACAAGGGCCGGATCTCGATCGATGATAAATTTGTCGATGTTAAAGAGGTGTCCGACATCATTTATTTAAAAGTAACGGATCCTTTAAATCCTTTGCGCGTTATATCATTGAAGATCGATGAACGCGCTAAAATGGGTTTCATTACTTCAATCCATGAAGAACTCAGAGAAACTGGGGGAGCAGCGCTAAATGTAAACTACTCAACCAAAACGGCAACTTACTGAGGTATTGAGCCATGGCAATCAAAAAGAACCCCAAAGTTGATTTGCGGCTAAAGTACCGAAAGGTGATCGAGGCAAGCCTGGCCATTGCATTAGCGATTTGCATAGTGCTGTTTCAGGCTTTTAAGCGATTTGAAAGGCCACAAACGGTGAAGAAATTTGAAGCAGCAAAAATCGAGACCATTGAGGTGCCGCAAACGCAACAGGAAAAGATCGCGCCGCCACCAAGTCGGCCAGCGATCCCCATCGAAAGCGAGAGCGAGGATATTCCGGACGATGTAACGATCGATGCAACTGAAATCAATTTCGAAGAGATTCCTCCTCCTCCGCCACCACCTCCTGTGGAGGATGAGACTGCAACTTTCTTTGTCGCCTATGACGAACCTCCCATGCCGATCGGTGGATTTGAAGCAATTCAGAAGAAGCTGGTCTATCCGGAAATTGCCAGAAAGGCTGGGATCGAGGGACAAGTGACCGTTTATGCTCATATCAACGAGAAAGGCGAAGTGATTGATACCAAGATCCTGGTACCATTGGGCAATAGCGGGTGCAATGAAGCGGCAGTCGCGGCCATTAAAGCGGTGCGCTGGAAACCCGCCAAACAACGCGACAAACCAGTGGCGGTCTGGGTGAGTATTCCAGTGAGATTCAAATTAAAGTAGATGACAACTGGAAGCAAATAGCCCACAAATAATTATCCGACTCATTTTTTTTAATTCAAATTAGTGGATGGCGGTCATTCATAGCTGCATCAAATCAATGAACTGATAAAAGAGAAAAGCGGTACATACCTTTTGTACCGCTTTTTGTTTGATATTATGAGAGAAACACTTTTTCGATGGACAATTCTAATAATTGGTGTGGTGCTGCTTGGCTGTTTCAACCCATTCGCTCCGAAATTAGAGGATGCTGGGCGGCCAGATCTGATCATCACCGAGCAACTCACCCCAGCTCAGGCTTTGCAGAATTTTCAATACAGCTATGTTTTTAAGGATTCGATTCTCTATGCGCAATTATTGGATAGCTCGTTTGTGTTCATCTATTTTGATCCGGATCAAGAGCCATCAGGTCGCTTTGTGAGCTGGGGCCGGGATGTGGATTTGCGCACTACGGGTCGGCTTTTCCGAAATTTCAACATCATCGATCTGGTTTGGAACAGCACCATTTTGGACACCATTTACGAAAGCAATGGCGTGATGCAAGCTGAGAGCATCAGAAGTTTCAACCTTTCCCTCATCCGAGCAAATGAGACCATTAATATTAAGGGGATGGCCATTTTTAATTTGAAGAAAGCGAGCCTCGACAATAAATGGCGCATCACACTTTGGAAAGATGAATCTGACCTCTAAAAAAATGGCAGGACATTTATCGACCTGCCATCAATTCAAATAATCCAATCTTGCTAATTTTCCTATTCGCCCAGTGACATAATAAAATTGGCTCACCTCTTAGAAATTTTCTCAACCTGAAAATTTAATCTTCTAAGTGTAAAGAAAATTCTCTGTCTGTTGCTACTGTCAATTGATCTTCGAAAATACAAACGGAAACACAGTCGTCACATTTCCGGTTGGAATGGGCTCGAACTTCAGTCGTCTGATTATTGACAATAGCTCTTGTTCGAATTCGGGATTGTCGATGGTGGATTCAATGATCTTGGCCTCTGTCACAAATCCATTGGCAGCGATGGTGAACTCTATTGTAATTTTGCCTCTCAGATTCGGATTCCGTTTCAGATATTTTTCGTAAATATATCGTATCGTTCCTTGGCGTGCATTGACAACGTTCCAGATCGACTCCTCGGTCCGATGTCCCATCGCTTCTTTGCTGCCGGTAATTTTGCTGGGTTTCACCAGGTCGACTTTAGCTTGCTTTTTTAATTCCACCTGAGGCACATCCTCTTCGAGCGCCGACAAAAAATTGTCAATGCCACCAGAACCGCCAGTGCCAATCAGTTGATCTAAAGGATCGATAGCATCCTTGGTGTTTCCGCCACTGCTCACTTTTAGATTCGTACCGCCACCAACAATTTTATTGAGATCTGCCACCAAACCTCTATCCACAAGTGCATCGACAATTGAGCTGGATTTGCCCGAAGGCCCAGTCCCAGCGATCAATCCCAATAAGCCAGCGGAAGCTGCTGGATTGCCCCGTCCTTTGCCACCGCCTTGACCTTTATTTCCACCACGTTGATTCGACTGCCGATTTTGGCCGTCCGATTTTTGACCCTGTTCCCCAGCGCTCGTTCCTGTGGTGCTGAGAATTTTTGAACTGAGGTCAGCTTTCAGCTCTGGCGGCTTTACAATAAATTTAGCTAATCGTTCGGGCATTTTTTCAATGTCGAATTTATCTTGCGTTGTAACGACGTAATCTTTAAACGCATAGACAATGAGCGAATTGATTAATAATAAAACCAGGAAAATAGCCTTAAACATCAAATCGGAAAAAAGGCCTCTCATTACCGCTTTTTTCCAGGAAAACGCCGAGGTATCAAAAACCACTGGGGCTTTTACGTCAACGGTGCGGAATTCGAACTCGATTCGTGCGTCGCCCACAGTAAAAAAGCCACGATTCATCGGGTTCAATTTCAACACCACATCCTGGCCGTTTCGGGGAATAATATCGTGCTGCAGCAGATCCTTAATATGCAACGTGGACTCGTTGGTCGAGATCCGGCCGTCGATGAATGGCCGAATGTTTACTAAATATGCACCATTTTTTTGATAAATTAAAATATGTCTTTTGGGATAATTTTGCCCAAAAAGAATAAGATCGTTATCCCCATGTTGCCCAATGGTAAAAGCGCGATTAGGGCGAACGATGAATTGTTGTGCTTTTCCAGGCTGCACAACATTGAGCACAAGTTGTTTATAACTGTTTGCCATGCCTTCTATCGATTAGTAAATGAATTTTTCATCGCAGCTTTGGCTCTTGCAGCAAATTGCGTCAAGCGTGAGAATTATCATGACCAGCTTTTCTCCGGACATCGGCCTTATAGCTTGTTGCTGTTTGAGATCAGCCAACTTAGCGCACACACCGAGATGTGTTGCAAAATTAGAATCGCTATTATGGTGATTGAGTTTTACTGTCTCGGAATTCATTATCAGCTTGGCTGCCAAAGCCTAATTGCTAATCTGGTTTTGAAACTGCCAGCATCATTTCATTAAAGCCAACCTGACCACACGTGAACATAATTTTCTTAATCACCAAATAGGGCAATTCTCGATCTCCTTGGATCGATATTTTCCCTGTGAAACCCATTTGCGAATGGATTTCACCAACTTTTTCGCTTAATCTACGTTTTTTCTCTAGCTCTGTCATTAACTCGGGGATCAATAGTTTGTCTGAGTTCACCACCTCATTGATCCTGGCAATCCGTTTACCATCCAATAAAACGAAATCATTTGTCACTGCAATGATCGAAGCTGTTTCTGGTGGTTTTTGAGCTGTGGATTCTGGAAGTCGGAGATCTGGCGCTACCGACATAATTTGCCCTTCGGCTGAAAAATTCTTTAGTAAGAACACCAGTAAGATGGTGAACATATCGATCATTGATGTCAACTTGAGGGCGAAATGGGTCGTTTTTTTTCGGCCCTTTATTGACAATGGCTGAAAACTAAAAGTGCTATTCGGTTGCATTTCCATATAGATAATTTTCCCTATTCTAACTCTAATAGCGCTAACCAGAGAGCGAAACATTTGGGAAACCGGTTTCGCGGCACCGGTCCATCACTTTGATGATAATATCATATTTCACACTATTCTCGGCTGAGATAAAGATGTCTTCCGCGTAGGGATGCTGTTGCTTAATTCGCTTCAATTGTTCCACCAAGTTTGTGTAATC
This sequence comes from candidate division KSB1 bacterium, assembly GCA_034506395.1. Taxonomy (NCBI): domain Bacteria; kingdom Pseudomonadati; species Candidatus Zhuqueibacterota bacterium. Next base: position 145,891 of record JAPDPQ010000001.1, read on the forward strand.
ATACTGATTGCCGTTTTTGTACAACGGATCAAACACAAATCCCTGCGCCTTCAGCTGAAACCCAGTTTCCTTAACAGCCAAGATCACTAAAACGAGTTCCTGCGGATTCTCAATTTCTTGGCGCGCTTGCCCGTGATTTAATGATGGGAGCGATAGCTCAATAATAGCCAAATGAACAAATTCAGCGGTAAGCAAAAGGAACGGGATCAGCAACAAAAAAATGTTCATTACTGGAATGATGTTGACATCGACATCTTGACTTCTTCGATCCTTGCCGATGACCTGCTTTAAATTCATATTACCGTCCTTTAGCCGCAATTAATCGTTTGTAAACCTTAGCGACATTCTGATTAATTTCATCGATTAATTCATTGGTCTTCTCTTGAATGATCGAGTAGCCAATCATACAAGGGATCGCAACGATTAAGCCGAAAGCAGTCGTGTTCATCGCCTGAGAAATTCCGCCAGAAAGCAACGATGCTTTCATTGAAGCATCAGCATTTGCCACCGCTTCGAAAGAAGAAATCAAACCAAAGATAGTTCCTAATAGTCCTAATAACGTAGCGATATTTGCAATAGTGGCTAAATATTGGGTTCGTTTCTCCAATTTGGGGATTTCGCGCATTGCCGCCAGCTCGAAAGCATTTTGAATCTCAGCCGGCGATTTTCCAGCCTCCTCTAACCCTGCCCGCGTGATTCGAGGCAAGATCGCTTGAGACATGCTGCAAAATTCAATGGCGCTTCTGATATTATCTCGTTGAACTAATTCTAATACGCGATTGATGAAAGCCGTGGTATCAATTCGATTTGTTATTAAGATGTAAATAGCTCGCTCGATCAATATTGCAAGACCAGTGATCATTACGAGCAGAATAGGCCACATCACAAAACCCCCATTCCTGAAAAAACTCACAATTGAATCCAAAGCAGTAACCTCCTCATTAGATAAAACGATCAATTATTGATTTAACAACGATTTTCAAATCAGCCAAAGTTCTTCTCATAGCCTCAGGTTTGATTGCTTCGCATACAATTATTATTCGTGTGACGAATGCGGCAATCTAACCCAATTATTTCCCTTTAGATATTTTCAGGTATGCTTAAGATAGGACACAGAGAAAGAACCATCATTTCCACTTGATTTCGGTTCGCTACCAAAGGATATGATCTTTATCCTTTCCCTGCTTAACTTGAATCCGTTTCAGCGTGCTTTTCTCAACCGGCCGGAAAATATGAGAGAAGAAGTGTCTATCGATCCTAAGTCCATCCACTCTTGGATCAGTCCCAGGGATGATAAACACGGTCTGCGGCTTGGCGATCTGTCCATATATTTCAATTTGTTTGATCCATAATTTCTCATCTTCTTTCGAAATCGCCCTCTCATTCTGAGGGTTATTCTTTTCATCTTGTGGTTGCGCAGCAAGTTTCGGCGTTTTGGGCTGTTCAGCCAATGAATTGATCGGCTGGATCAAAACAACCAACATTGCTGTCACAATCAAAATTTTTAAAATAAACTGTTCACCAGACATTTTCATAACCTTTCGCATCTTTAATTTCCCTTTACCTGACTCGTTGGAATAATCTGTTGATTAGAAGTTTGTTGGGACTGATTGGTCGTCGTTCCGAGCCCCAATTCTATGATTAATTTTTCCATGCGTTGCTTGCTTTGCTCGACCCACTCATTTTGGATATTGCTGCGTTGCGCATTGGTGACATTGGCTTTATAAACTTCCAAAGCTTTCTGTCGAAATGGCAAGGCCTGCTGCTGAAGACCATTAATATATTCCTGCTTCTCCTCAGGAGAGAGCTCGGGCGGCACTGGCGAGTTCACAAATGCATCAGCCCAATCCTCGAAAGTCAGACCAGTCTTATAAAGCGATGCCGTGGTCCATTCAGCTACTTGAAATTTGCCAGCCGTAACGTACTCCTGAAGCACGATCTGCAATAGATCCTTTTTCTTCTTGAGTGTGACATTCAGCGGTGGAACCAGTTTCACCTGCTGATATTTCTCGAAATTAATCTCACCAATCATAAACTGAGCCTTGGCTGGGAGATATTCCTCGACCGAGATATTTTTCCGTTTCAAGTCGTTATAAACCTGCACTGTTCTGGCAAATTCCTTCAAGGCAGAATCTTCGTCTTTCATGTTTAAGGACATTTCGCCAATCTTATAACAACTTTCGATATAATCATCCGCGTTTACATTTGCGTAGCTATTTGCATATTGTTGATAAATCTGTTTCGCCTTGCTCCAAAGCTTAAGCTGTTCGAAGCAATTCCCAGCGTTCAACAAGGCCCTGGGAGCAAATTTTGATTCGGGTCGAACCGATACCAACTTCAGGTAATTATCGGAGGCGCGAAGCCAGTTCTCCCGTTTCTCATAAAGCAAACCAAGCTTCACATATACTTCGTCGATGAACGAAATATTGGGTTGTTCGTTAATCATTCGTTCATAGGCTTTAATTGCCCGATCCAGATCACCCGCTTTCTCAAATTGGGTGGCTGCCTCCACCAATGCCGCTCGGGCAATTTCGACGTCTTTAGTGCTGAACGCCAAAGTTAAGAACTTCAGGGCGGATTGGTTAAGATCACCGCTGTCTTTCAACTTCTCTGCAACTTTGAAATTGGCCGAAGAAATCATTTTTCGAGCCTTTTCCACATACTGGGTCGAATCGGGAAAAGCCTCGGCCAGTTTTTGAAACCAAGCTTCCGCCTTTTGATATTCCCCGAGCTTGAAATAGCTCTGAGCAATCATATTGATTGCTTGACCATAATAGGGCGAATTTTTATACGGATCAGCCACTGCCCGCTGATACGTGCGAGCCGCTAACTCCCAATAGCCTAATTCATATAACGTCTCCCCATACTTCATTACCACCTCTAGCAAATTGGAGCTATTGGGCAACAGCTTAATATAGTCATTACAAGCTTTCAAGAGATCTACTTGGTGGGGATGCGCGGTTTTAACTGGGATGAGATTCCCCCCTTCGCCAAGAAAATCTTCCAAATAGAAAGTCGTCGAATCAACCTTGGTGTTGCGCTTCAAAAGCTGATAATAGGATAATATTCGGTTGTACGCCGCCGCATCTTTAAATTCATTATCCCCATATTGCGACATCACCTTGAAATATTCATCGGCTGCTTTATCAAATTGATTAATGGCATAATAACATTCGGCTAAATAATAATTCACCTTAGCGGTTTTGTCGCTATCTCGAAATTTTTGAATATAGTCCTCATATTTCTCAATTGCCATCCGATATTCCCTAGCGCGGTTTTTCTCCTGCGCCTGCGCTTGATAATAAGTCCCTAACGAAAACAACATCTCTTGAGAGAGGGCAATCGCATCATTGCGGACTTTTCCCTCAGGATATTGACTGAGCCATTGGCTGTTAGGGCCGTATTTTTTCACAAACGTGTCTTTCGCTTGAATCGCTTTTTCCTCTTCCATGTCCTGTTCGTAGCATTCGATGATCTCCTTTTGAACCAATGGAGCATTTGGATACAGGGGGAATATCTGCAAGAGCGCTTCATAGGTGGCGATTGCATCGGCATAAAAATTTCGTTTCTTATAGATCTCGCCCATTCTGAGAAATACATCAATGGCAAAGCTCTCTGTTTCTTTTGTGCTGAGCAATTGTTTGGCCATGGTTGCGCCGCCATATTCGGTCAGCGAATGCGCAATATAATCGATCGCTTCATTTTTGACATCCGCTTTGGTCTTGCCAAGCGATTCTGTATTCATCGTTTCTAGTAAGTGTATATCGCTGATCAGATAAATGTAGGTGCTGATCGCATTGGGATAATCGTTGATATTAAAATAGGACCAACCTAATTTATATAGCGCCATGTTGAAATATGGATCATCCCAGCTCTCCAACAAATATTTATATTGTTCGATCGCTTTTTGAAACTCGCGACGATCAAAATAATACTCTCCTAATCGAAAATGCGATTCGGATACTTTTTGGCTTTGCGGCGTCTCGAATATGAGGCGCTGAAAATATTCCTTAGCACGATCAAAATTGCCTTCATCGAGATGGCAGATCGCCAGCCGATAAAGCACCTTATCTTTAAAGGGAATATCAGGAAATTTTTCAAAGAGTTTATAGCAAAGTTCGATCGTGTTCTTATAATTGATCCGCGGCAATACCGGCTCAATAGTGATCTCTCCCCTCTCGTATTTTTTCAGCTCCTCGTCATATTGCTTCATCCTTTGTTTGAATTCCCATTGCGAATAGCTGGCATAGGACTCTGCTAATTCAAACATCATGTTTGGGATGAATGGCTCGTTGGGATATTTGGCAATGATCATCTCATGATGTTTAATGGTCTTGTCTAAAATCTCAGGATTAATGCTATCCGTCGTGTCAGCCAATTCGTATCGGTGAGGAACTCGTTTAGCTTTTATTCTCTTTGCTTCCTGGGCATTGCTTACGGAGCAAAGGATCCCAATCCCATAAATAATCACAAAGACCAGTACTGCGCTGGTGCGGGACTTTTTTATATCAAATAGTTCTATGTCTCTCATATCCTGTCTCACAAAAATCTTAATTCCTCAGTTTCCCCGAACTGTTTGCATGTTTTTGAGGAACAGTGCCCGCGAAATCCCATATTCAGCATATCCCTTCCAATCCTTGCGACGCTCTCTTCGCTCGGCAAGCTGTTTCAAATTGTAAATAGTCTCTTGGAGGTAAAGCAGATTATCCCGTTCAGTAATCAAAGAACTGATCAGTCTCTCGCGATATTCCTTCAATTTCTTCTTTTCGGCCAGCACATGCTTAGGTAATTCTTTCCCATAACCATCCAGCGAAATCGCATCGAGCAACTTTGTTTCTTCCACCAGAACTTTAACCTTTAATTTCTCAACGCGATCTTGTTCCTGTTCCAAGCTGGTATTGACCTTGCTAATCAGATTCGGTAGCTGAACCTTATCCTGATAGATATCGACAATGGTTTGATAAGACTGAATGGCGTTGTCATAATCGTTTAGTGCGATATATGACTGACCTAATAAGAAATAGGCTTCCTCAGCGTTTTCGCTGTCAGGGAATTGCTTAATTAATTTCTTAAGATATTTGATGACATTTTGATGGTCTTCTAATTTCAAATAACACCAACCCAAGGCCAATAACGCATCCTGATAGTATTGATGCTTTTCTGATATATCATTCAACAGCTTAATCGCTGCGTTATAGGATTTTAATTCATAATAGATATAGCCCAAGGTCAATCGAGCGTTGTCCACCACATCCCTGCGTTCCCCATTGGTAATAGGTAGCGAAACGATCTTTCGAAAGAAATCAACCGCAGTCGCCACATTCGATTTTTTCAAATAGGATAATGCAGTAGTGTAAAGCGCATTGTCATAAAAATTGCTGCGATCATCAATTTTTTTCAATACATCAATGGCTAAATCGTAATTTTGCATGTTAAAATGACTCAACCCGGCATAATAGCGCGCCTCATTGAGCAGTTCACGCTCAGGCGTTGTCTGCTTTAAAATAGCAAAATAGATCGACAGCGCCATCTTATAATTTTTTTGATTGTAATAAGTCTTCTCCAATCCCAAAAGGGCTGCGGGAACCAAAGGGCTCTTCGGAAATTTCTTGACCAAATGCTTAAACATTCGGATTGCTGAAGTCGATAAGTCCTCTTCGAATAAGCATTGCGCTAAATAATAGATCACCTCATCAAGTCGTTCAAATTCAGGGTAATAATCCATTAATATGATCAATTCTCGGGCGCTTTTCCAATATGCCTTCTCATTATAAAGCTCAATGCTTCCTCGCAAAATTTGATTCGCCGCCCTGATCACTTCATGATCTGTCTCAGTAGCTTTGTTGTCAATCGCTCGGTTCTGTGGTGCTTTATTTCCTTGTAACGCCATTACATCATTCCACTTCATCATCCCTTCCCAGAAGAAAATCATACATACTAGCATGATGCAATGACGAATAACTCTGTTTCGTTGTCTATAACTGATCATGACGGTTAAACCGGTTTTACTTTTCATTCGACTTTTTCTTATCAAGGATCTTTTTCATCCGTTCCATGTCTTGATTTGCTTTTTCGCGCTTCTTTCTGATTTCCTCAAGCTTCCTCATCTCTTCCAATTGTTTCTGACGTTCTAACTTAGCAGTTTTATCAAAATATTTATAAACGGAAAAGCGATGTGTTATGCCCACCGTGAATTTCCAACCAAAATATTCTTTGTGAAAGCTTTTATCGCTATTCTTTAAAGAATCGTATTTGGTAAGCGAAAAGTCAAATGCAACATCCATAGTATTCCGCCAGGGGCCCATAAACCGAACACCTGGTGAGATTCTCATTGAATTTTGGCTGAATGGGATTTCGGGGTTGTTGATAAAAAGCTCTCCCGTATATTCTAAAAACAATTGCATCGAGCGAACCGAAAATTTCATACCCGAGCCAATCAGAAGCTGGTCATATTTTGCTTTGAAATAACGGTCGTAGATATTATGATCAATATAGCCAATATTGAAATCGATTTTAATTGGATTCGTTGGCATTATGTCGATAAAATCAAAAGTAAATAGGGCACTGGCACTCCAAGCCGGTTTATCAGTTGAAAATATTTCATAAGGGACGTTCGGCCATACTGCGGTTGGAAATTTATAAAATCCCACTAAACCAAATTTAAAAAATGAAGTGCTTAACGGAGTTCGGTACTTCAAACCAATTCTGGTATCACCAAATCTCCCGAAAATGTGGTACAAATCATCTTGATATGGGACGATATTGATAATAGCCTCGAGATAGCTGGCCAGACCCACCGTGCCATTCAAGTTAATGTTATAATATTTCGCGAGATTCTCTGGGCCAGTTTTTTCCATGAAGGCCGAGAGCGTGCCATTGACAAAGATATCCGTGGCATTGACTGGCTCGGCAGATTGCACTCGATACATCCCCTTACCACCCTGCATCGTCACTTGCGCATTCCCCCATCCTGCATAGAAGGCCGATTTCGCTAAAATAGCTAACAGAATTGTTCTGAATAACGTTTTTCTTGTCATAGTTTGAGATATTTGGATTGTTTGTCTTAGATAATGGCTGATATGATTGGTGAATTAATCTGCAAGCCCCCCACGGAACGTAATGAGAAATTTAGCGCATTATTGATATGATTGCAAGCATAATCTCTGTTGTTATGATTTATTAATAACCAATTTCAAGATTAGGTCCTTTGACTAAATAAATTAATAGCTTTATAATTCGTCCTATCCTCTCATTGGGGTCAGCAACCCCTGACTTTCCTATCATCTTGCAAATTGCCATAATAACATCAACTATTATGCCATAATTAAACATTGGATGCAGTTTTTCATGGCTACATAGTCTTTTGATATTTTGGAAGATAAAATTTCAATTAATATAACGGACAAAATTTTCTGAGTATTATACCCAAAAATGCTGGTTCAAAATGATACAAATGGATAGCACTGAGAGCCTTTTGATCGAAAAATTGCCACCCCAATTTAACTAATACCATTAAAATCTCGACCGCTTTTTGCGCGCGATTAAAAATGAAATGGTGTCCGCTCTGATACTATGATTAGATACAAATTCGTAATTGGCCATCAAATGCATCTTAAATGATTAATTTAAAGCCCATAAACGAATGCCATTCACCATGTTTATCAAGTTAAAGTTTTATGGCAATAATTTTTGATTAGTTCTCGTTATCTAGATCGTTTTTAAACCAAGAATTTTTCCTTCTATTGCCAATACTATAAATTTTTTATGCAAAAAGTATTTAATCAATAGAACCGAAAGGGCAGCGCGATAAAAGATCGAAGGCATTTGACAATTCGGTTTAAAATCTATGCCCGAATTGGTTCGCATGTTGAACAACGATATTGATTTGTAAGGAGCAAGGATCAGTTCATGAAAAATCATTTCGATTATATTCTGAACAAATATCGAAGAACTTTTCAGCCAGTTAACAAGTTAACATATCTAATTCATTCAATTTTCCCAGCTAAGGATTTTTAGGAGAGACGTGAAAAAAAAACAACAAAATTACTTTTCCAAAAAAAGCTTTTTCAGTTGCAGTTGATCATGGCTGGGATGAGAAGCGATCAGTTAATGATTTATCGACAGTGCTTCGAATTTGTCGGTGATCTTTTGGGAAAGATCTACGTACCAAGAATATCCGAGGCCGCTTCGATAACCATGTTAATCATCTTGTCCAGTTTTTGGTTTTCTAGAGGATGAAATTTTTTCAAATGGAGGGAGTATGGCAGATAAAATCATTGTTGCTGGGGGCACTGGCTATATAGGCCAGGCACTGTGTCAGCAACTCCTTGAGGCTGGTTATATGACGATTGTTTTAACCAGAGATGCAGAACGATCTCGCGGGCTTATTTCGCAAAAAATAACCTTGGCGCAATGGGACGGGAGGAACGTTGCAGAGTGGTACCATCATCTCGATGGGGCAAGAGCGATCATTAATCTGACTGGCGAAGGCATCGGTGCTGGAAGATGGACCAGGGAACGTAAACAGCGTATCCTGGAAAGCCGAATTCAATCTGGCGCTGTCCTGATCTCTGCCATGCGAAATATCAAACATAAGCCCAAAGTCTTCATTCAAGCATCAGGGATTGGTATTTATGGAGATCGCGGCGATGATGTGTTGGATGAAAATTCTCCAGCCGGAAAAGGGTTCTTGGCTGAATTGGCAACACAATGGGAGCAATCCGTTCTGCCAGTTAGAGAACTAGGCGTTCGATTGGTATATATCAGAACTGGGGTGGTGATTGGTCCTGACGCAGCTTTCTTGAAACGTGTTACGCTGCCATTCCAGTGGTTCCTGGGTGGTCATCTCGGGAGCGGCAAGCAATGGATTTCTTGGATTCATCTCCATGATGAGGTAGCGGCAATTTTATTTTTATTAGCTCGAAATGATTTAGAAGGGCCTTTTAATTTGTCAGCGCCAAATCCAGTACCCGCCAAAACATTCTTTAAAATCCTGGGCAAAGTCATGAAGCGCCCAAGCTGGTTTCATGTCCCCAGTTTCATCTTGAAAATGGCTCTCGGCGAAATGGCCAAAGAATTGGTGCTATCGGGACAACGGGCCACTCCCGCTAGGCTCTTAAAAGCTGGATTTGGTTTCCGTTTTCCTGAATTGGAGATGGCGCTCACCAATATTTTTTCGAAGCAGTGAATGAAACAATATTTTGCTAACAATACAATTAATTAAAGGATGATAGGGTTGAGCCTAAATTTGATTGATCAGCGGCTGGATCGAGAACAAATTCGAGCTTTCGTGAAACAGAGTTGGTCGGTGAGCTGGCCGATGACTCTAATTATGTTTTTCGAGTTCATGATCAGCTTAGCTGACGTTTATATTGCTGGTAAAATCAGCAAGGATGTGCAAGCGGCTTATGGTTTCGTCGTGCAAATTTATTTCATCTTTACGGTCATTGGGAATGCCTTGACGGTTGGCACTGTATCAATCATTTCACGACTCTGTCAGGCCATGAGAGATGAAAGCTACGCCAAAGCCGTTTTTTCGACCGTGGCGATGACCGCTTTAACAGGACTGGTATTGGGGATCGCAGGAATTTTCTTGACACCTGTTATTTTCGATTGGTTGAATGTACCCGATGTGATAAAGCAATATGGCAAGCCATTAGCTTCCATTTATGCGGCTGGCCTTATTTTTCATTATCTTCTCATAAATACCAATGGGATTCTGAGAGCGTGCAAGGGGATTCGGAAATCGTTACGAACCATGGCGCTCGCCTGCGTGCTAAATATCAGCCTTAATTTCTTCCTGGTGTTTTTTACACCAGTGGGGTTCAAAGGGATTGCGCTTTCAACGGCCATTAGCGTCGCGGTGGGCAGCATTTGGAATTTGTGGTCGATTAAAGACTTCATGAATCGCATGAAACCGATCGCTTTCGATGTTGTGAAGCAAGTGACCCGAATCGGCTGGCCCTCGGGTCTATTGCAGATCATCTGGCAGTTAGCTTCAATGGTGCTATTTATCATTTTGAGTGCCTTGCCTCATCATAACATTGAAATTATTGCGGCCTTTACTAATGGCCTAAGAATCGAAGCGGCTATTTTTCTGCCAGCATTTGCCTTCAATATGTCCAATGCGGTCGTCGTTGGCAATCTTTTGGGCGAAAAAAAAGACAACCAGGCATATCAGGCGGGATTAGTGACTGCGGTGCTTGGCGGTTTGGTGATTGTGTTGCTGACTTTCACGGTGCTCTTTAATGCCAAAGCTATCGCTGCATTGCTCTCGAACAATGAAATCGTTATTCGTGAGACGGTAAAATATCTTTACATCTGCCTGTTGAGCGAGCCATTCATGGCTTGGGGGGTGATTCTGAGTGGCGCATTGAACGGTGCAGGCGATACAAAATCCGTCATGCTACGGGTCGCGGTTAGCGTCTGGTTGTTTAGAATTCCGCTCAGTTATTTGTTCGGGGTGCTCTTAGGTTTTGGCGCCATCGGCGTATGGTGGTCGATGAACACCTCTTTGTTGGTGCAAGCAATCCTCATTTCTAAACGGTATCTCAGCAAGCATTGGCTGCATCAAGCAGCGCCCTTGTAAAGCTCATAAGTGTGACCAGTTAAAACCGAATTCAGCGTTTGTCCTGATAAAATCTGAAATATGTCCAAATATGTTCATCGCGGATTTAGATTAGAAGTTAAACCTTTTAGCTGAGTTTTTCGAAAGCAATTGGTCAATTACATTTAAATTCAAACCGATTTTTGGAAACAGAGCGTGGCAGTAGCCATAATGCTCGAGAAAAATTCAATTCTTTCATCTGCTCTGCGAGTTCGGAAATGAGTTATTGTACCTTATGATTATGAAAAATTTTCAATAAATCATGAGACTAATGAGAGCGATATAAGAAGCACTCCACTACCTGAACTGCTGCATCAATGCTGAGAAAAGGATTCTTTTTTAAGAAAATTTATTCTGTTTTGATTTAATCTTGAGAACGTTTCTTGCTATTATAAAGAGCAATTGTTGAATAATTCAGAGCAATCAAAAAACATCTCTTTCGCTTGAAAAGCTAAATCGAAAATTTCAGTCCAATTTTCTGGTCAAGTCGTGAATTTCTGGCACACAACCGAATTTCAAAAAGAGATCGATCTTTTAACTATGAAGGAAGCCCATCTTAAACAGGTCAACATTTGTCTGATTGACATTGATGATCGGAGCTATATATTTACTTTTGAAGCACCTCTTTCCCAATTGATCTTTTCGATAAAAAAGGTTGGGGTTCTTCATCCTCCAATTCTTGAACAGCTTTCGGAGCAACGCTATCGGATTGTGTCTGGGCTAAAGAGGGTCTTAGCAGCTCAGCATCTGAAGATCCAAGAGTCACCTGCTTATGTCTACGAAGGTCATGGAACCGAACCCAGCCTCGAACTATTTTTGCTTAATCTTTACGAAAATCTAGGTACCAGAACGCTCAATGAGATCGAGAAGGCATTGGTGCTTTGGAAACTGATCCATGTGTTTGGTGTTTCAGAGAACGAGGTCATTTCGAATTTCATGCCCTTGATGGGCTTGGGGCCAAACGAGATCGTTCTCCAGCGCTATTTGAAATTGGTAAAATTAGAGGATTATCTCCGAAGTGCCATTGTCGAAGATTTCATCTCCCCTGAAACAGCGATCGCCCTACTTGATTTATCCGCTCAAGATCGTTTGACAATATTCAATCTCTTTCAGGATACAAAAGCTGGGAAAAATAATCAGAAAGAGTTGCTTCAGTTGATCCAACAGATATCCATCATTCAAAATCAATCCATCGAACAGCTTTTCGAATCCCTAGCGCTCGAGCCGATATTACTCGATACTCGGCTAACTCCATCGCAAAAACTGGAAAAGATCAAACAAACACTCAAGCAATCACGCTATCCGAAATATGCTGAGATCGCTGAGCAATTTCAAAAATTAAAAAAGAATCTCAAATTGCCCTCGAATATAATTTTGCGTCCGTCACCATTTTTTGAGGATTCAGATTATAGCATCGAATTAAAGTTCAAGAATCAAGAAGAATTATCCAAGGCGATAAATGTACTGGCTGGGCTTCTGGAAGAGAATAAATTCATCGAATTGGAAACAATCATTTAAACCTATGGCTTTTCAACCGTATCTACCCACAAAAGTCGCCATTGAGCGACGAATAGTTCATCATGAGACCACTCAACGGATCTTGTCGCGACTGAACAAGGTCCCTCAAGAACTCTTTGATGATCTCTCAGAATTCATCGGCTCTCAGGGCTCTGCTATTGATTCGATGGCAAATCATAATACGCTTATCTTGGCATATCAAAAGAGCCGATTTCTAAAACCTTGTCCTGGAACGAGAAATTACATCTGCTGTGGCTATCAAATCCTTAACTTAGTCAACAATTGTGAGCTTAATTGCAGCTATTGCATTCTGCAAGGATATCTTCAACATCCTTACATCATCGTTTATGTTAATATCGAGGACTTATTAACGGAATTGACAAAAAAATTAGGAGAGCACCCCGATCGATTATACCGCATTGGCACTGGGGAATTAGCAGACAGTCTCAGCACCGACCATCTGACCAGTTATAGTTCGATTTTAGTGCCTTTTTTTGCTGCCTGGCCTAATGCAATCATTGAGTTAAAGACAAAGACCACTTTGATAGATAATTTTGTTGAGTTGCAACACAACGGTCGAACCATAGTCGCTTGGTCTTTGAATACCCCGAAGGTCATATTCGAACAAGAGCCCCACGCGCCAACGTTGGAACAGAGGCTACAAGCTGCGGAACGATGTATGAACCATGGGTTCAAACTAGCGTTTCACTTTGACCCGATGATCTATTATGATGGCTGGGATGCGGATTATCACGGTGTGATCCAACAATTGTTTTCGTGCATCGATCCGAAACAGATTATCTGGATCAGCCTCGGGGCGCTTCGCTATCCAGCGTCATTGCAAAATATTATTCAACATCATCATCCTTCCAGCAAAATTATCTACGGCGAGCTTTTCCCTGGCAAAGATGGCAAGCTCCGCTATTTCAAGCCATTGAGGATCGAAATGTTCCGTCGCATGCGCCAGTGGATCACCGATTTTGCGCCATCGGTTTTTACCTATCTTTGCATGGAAAGTTCTGAGGTCTGGGAGAAATCGTTGGGATGGACGCCGAAAACAAGCGCTGGTCTGAAAAAACGGATGGATCAATTGATCCTCTACTAATGAATTTGATTTAAACTATCAATAAGAGGTTCGGTCACATTTTATTTCAATGGGTGGAATGCCAAACCCGTGGTACTTAGGCAGAACTGTGAGAAGGGTAGTTTCAAATATAAGCTGAGACCACTGAATATCTCTCTAATCCAAAGAAGCTCAATCCATCATGATTTTCTAGGACCTACTGAGTTAGACCAATTTGAAAGAAGACATCTAAAAAATCATAGAAAATAAATAGGGAAATCGGAGCTCAAAGATGCCAGCCCTGGTTGCAGTGCCCCGATTTCCCTAATTGTGCCAATATGGCAGTGATGAACTATTTTTTTATTTTCCTCTAAGCATGTCAGCTCTATTTGATAATGAATACCATTAACTCATTTGACTGACCTTCTAGAGCTGTATTAATTTTTGTCCTTTTCCTTTTCTTTTGATTCTTTTATTTCTAATGCCTTGCGGAGGCGATTCAAAATCTCATCCATCTTTTTCCGTTCATCGCGGATTCTCTTCAGCTCTTCTTCTGCATTCTCGATTTCTTTTCGTTCTTCTGAGATCTGCTTAAATACATCTTTCTTTGTAGACAAATTTTTCGTCGGCCCAGCATTTTCACTGGATTCAAACCGACCTTTTAATTTTGATATTGGATTGATGCGGAAGCTAAGATTGACCCGCCAGGTCGGATAGGTTGGTAAAAGCATGGCAGAAAAATTTTGCAGCCAGTAGCTTTTACTCGATTGATGCGGCGAAAGCCGAAAGTCGAAGCTACAAGTGACCGAAAGCCAGTAGGTTGAATTATAGCTAACCCCTGGACTAATGTAAAAATAGTTATGCCTGCTGAACGCAGCCTGAGGCGGTTTGGTGATGTGATAATTGCCATAAAGTTCGACCGAAAAGTCGAAACTGCTAATCGGATAAATAGCTGCCACGCCGCCATAAAGTTCTCGAGAGTGCGTTGGATTCACATATACAACCCTTGTATCTGTGAATTTCTTACCTCGGTCATTATGATCTATAAAACCCAAGTTTAGGTGAGCATTGAACCCATCATCTGGATAGAGCAGATTTTTAGAATAAGATGCTAACGCTTGAATACCATATTCGACGCGTCCTGCGGAATAGGGCTCTAAATGAACATTGTGATATTTTGCCAGGGGAAGTCTGGTGGTCAAGGCTGCGCCAAATTTGTACGGTGTCGCTGATTTCGGAAAAGATGCCGCTTTGAATTTCAAAAATAGATCATCAGGAAAATTATATCCCTTTCCTGGCTTGTGATTATCTTGATATAAAATTTGAGCAATGCTAAGCTGATAATTTTGACTAATCCCATAAGAAAAGTTTAGTCCACCTTGAATATCCCAAAAAGTAACCGCGTTGGTCAGATTATTTGCTGAGCCAAAAGTCTTATTGTTAAAATAAAAACGGGTATTCGCTTGAACCGTCAAATCACCTTTAGTCAAATTCCAAGCAGTAGAAAGATACAAAGGACCTCGATTTCCTTGTTCCGATGCTGCATTAGCCAAGCCAAGCTGAGCGCTAATTAGCAGAATGCTTAAAATCATCTCGGTTATTCTTTTCATCATCGATCCCGCCATTTTTTTAATGAATCGAATCCTTTGTTTCAAAGGTGTTTCCTTCCTTGACTGTCCCCCTGAACATGTTTCTTTACTACAATTATTATGCCAATGGGAATTTTTATTGCGAAGCAATTAAACTGATTTCGCACTTGAAACATTAGTACAACGACGGCATGGAGGTCAAGTGCTTATTATTTTGAGATAGAAATTCGGTTCGATCAGCCAGCAGATTGCGGTTTTGTGTCATAAATCAGATTTGATGTTTTTGATCGAAAAGCTTGCTATGTTCGAAATTGAAACATTACCAAAAAACCTGTTGTCTCAGACTGATTCCAAAGCCCAAGAAGCTCTCGATGATATCGTTTTGCTCGATGATAATGAAAATCTTCCATTGGCAATTTTAGGTCTAAATTTTGAGGGTGCGCTTAAAGATTCGAAATCTCAAAAATAGTCATAATGGGTCGAGCTGTCATTTCGATATCACAATGCCATGGGTCGGGAGATTCAGTTAAATTTTTATTAATATCTCAAAAATGGCTTGACAAATTATCAATTATTGTTTAGCTTTCTCGAAAGCTCAGCATTCATATTTTGGTGAGAAGGGAACAAAGAGGCGGTAGGCTATGAGATCAAGACTGCTTTTGTGGTTAATTGCGGCGATAATACTGCTTTGGGTCAACAACGATTATGGACAAAATTTTCGTCCTCGCTATGGCGTGGAACTGACCGGGGCGGCGATCAAAATGGTTGGCGGAGCAATTGATCGGTCAACTATTGATCAATGGGCTGGAATACGATTCAATTATGTCTTTGATCCTCAATTTGCACTGTGTCTGATTGGAGCATATGGGTGGGTATACCCGCGTGATCCGAACGGATCACAGTTCAAAGCTGTAGGCAATTATAAAACTGAGTTGCTTCCGCTGAACCTTCATTTTCGTTACACCGCCCAGCTATCAGGACCCCTTTTACCATTCGTTGAATTAGGGGGAGGAATGGTGCTTTGGGATATCAGGCAATTGACAGGAAATGTTTCAACATTCACACGGGGGAAAAGCATAAACGGGTCGAAACGCCATGCCAGCTTGATTGTAGGCATTGGCCTCGAGGGTATTCTTGGGCATGACTTCAGCATTAGATTCAGTTGTAATTATCATCGCTTGCTAAAGGGCCAAGAAGATACCATAGGTTACGGAGATGATGCCAATAATGGCATTCTTGCTGGTCAACTCGGTTTGGTTTATTATTTCGGTGGTTTCAAAGATCGCGATCATGACGGGATAGAGGATAAAAACGATCTTGATCCAGACCATCCTGAAGATTTCGATGGCTTTCAAGATAGGGATGGAGCACCTGAATCAGATAATGACAACGATGGGATTCCTGATATTCGGGATAAAGCTCCAAGTAAGCCAGAAGATTTTGACGGGTTCCAGGATGAAGACGGTGCGCCTGACCCGGATAACGATGGCGATGGGGTTTTGGATGTTTCGGACAAATGTCCCAATCAACCAGAGGACCTCGACGGTTTTGAAGATTTTGATGGCTGTCCTGAGCTTGACAATGATGGCGATTTGATTCAGGATAGCTTGGATCAGTGTCCCAATTGGCCTGAGGATTATAATGGATATTTGGATGAAGATGGTTGTCCTGACGAAAAGCCTGAGCCAATTCAGGAACCGAAATCAACTATTTCCACTGCGCCGATAATCTTAAAAGGTGTGAACTTTGAGTCTGGAAGCGCGCAATTGACACCCGAGTCCTACAAAACGCTCGAAGATGTACTAAAGACACTGATTGAAAATCCTGCGATGGTCATTGAAATCAGGGGGCACACGGATAATTCGGGTAGTTTTGCATCGAACATGCGGTTATCGGAACAGCGGGCACTGGCAGTGAAAAATTACCTGGTGGCGCGTGGCATTGCAACCAGTCGCATTCGGGCAGTCGGTTACGGGCCAAAACAACCGATCGCCAGCAATGCCACAGCCCAGGGTCGAGCTGCGAACCGAAGGATCGAGTTCATCCGAATCGACCAACCGTATCCTTAAGGGATTAGAACTCTAAAGAAAGTGCGATCCCCTCTCTTCATCCCGGCAAAATGCGGGAATGAATTTGATTAATTATCGCTTGAACGAAAACTGACTTTTCTGTCATTTCGAACGAAGGGAAAAATCTGCAGGTCTAATGATCAAAAAGCAACCAGATTTCTCCGTACGTTCGGAATGACAATTTTAATTCAAATTCAGCGGTTTTCATTCTGGCGCGAATTAAATGATCTGGTCATGAGGAATAATTTCATCTTCCTTCGTCCGCCAACTGGGAGACGGATCCGTTCGGATCAACACAAAAATTTCGATCTTGCAGAAGTCTATAAATCGGCCTTTGCAGCATACGATCCGATAAACTGGAAAATGACCGCGATCTATTCGTAAAGCCGTGCTACCAAACGGCAAATTCAGCCTCATAATTTTTAAAAAAGTGAATTTTTCTATTGATTAAAAGCCTCAAGTTGCTTATTTTTGTCCCCAATTTGTAGTTTTCAATCCATTTTGAAATTTTTTGACCGATGCTGATGCCATAATTGAATGAATCAGATGAAAGGAAGGAAGTATGAACAATTTTGTAGATCAATTAGTGGTTGAGAATACGACAAAAATCATTTTGCTGGTGCTCGATGGCGTCGGAGGTTTGCCGATGTCTGACAAAGGCGGCACGGAATTACAGGTCGCAAATAAGCCGAACCTGGATCGACTCGCCGCAGAATCCGAATGCGGATTATTGGACCCGATTCTGCCAGGAATTACGCCGGGGAGCGGTCCAGCTCACTTCGGCCTGTTTGGGTATGACCCAATTGAAGCCAACATTGGCCGTGGTGTGCTGGAAGCGGCTGGGGTGAATCTGCCGCTCACCGATCGCGATGTAGCGATCCGCATCAACTTCGCTACATCTGATGCCAATGGCAATATCATCGATCGACGGGCAGGCAGGCTGGACACCGAAAGCAACCAGCGCGTTTGTCAGAAGATCCGCGACCAAGTATCGCTGGCGCCAGATGCAGAATTTATTATCGCCACCGTTAAGGAACATCGGGCGGCGCTCATTTTCCGCGGCGATGGTCTTGGCGGCGACCTCATTGACACGGATCCCCAAAAAATTGGCGTCCCGCCACTGGAACCCCGAGCCTTGAATCCCGAAAGTGAAAAAACGGCTTTGCTGACAAAGCGATTTCTGGAGCAAGCCCATCGCGCGATTGCAGATGAACCAAAAGCAAACACGATTTTGCTGCGTGGCTTTGCTAAACATCGTCCCTATAAATCGATGCTGGAACGGTTTAAGCTTCGATGCTTAGCAATCGCCAATTATCCCATGTATCGTGGTGTAGCATTTCTATTGAATATGGATCTGCACCCAGTGGTCGCAGATGTGAAAGCACAATTTGAAGCAGTGGTTGCCAATTATGATAAATACGATTTCTTTTTTGTCCATGTCAAAGCCACCGATGCCCGTGGCGAGGATGGCAACTTCGATGAAAAAGTCAAAGTGATCGAACAGGTCGATGCGCTCTTGCCCATTTTAACCGCCTTAAAACCAGACGTTATGGTAGTCACTGCTGACCACTCTACCCCGGCGTTGATGAAAGCTCATAGCTGGCATCCCGTGCCGGTACTGTTGCATTCGGCCTATTGTCGGCGCGATTCCGTCACTAAATTTGACGAGTTCTCTTGTATTCATGGCGCTTTGGGGAGACAACCGAGCATGAATTTAATGCCGCTGATGCTCGCCAATGCGATGCGTTTAACCAAATTTGGTGCATAATCGATCGACAATACCAATCTGTATTCAATTGATCAACGAGCGAATGATTCGGTGAAATTATGGACCCATAGAATCTCTGGCCCCATGATAATTTGCCCCTTGGAGATTCACCCATACAGGGGATTGATTGTTTCAGGTGGATCGGATGATAAACGCTTTTCAGTCCGAACCGCCGCTCCTGTTTTTCAATACCGGAAATTGCACAAAAATATTTAAAAAGAAGCTTATCATCTCTATTTATTGCGCTTTGGGAGATTAAGATTACAAAACGATAGCTTCATATGCTCGGAAAGGACCTGGAGCTGTTCCAAGCGTGAACACCTAACTAGCGTCCCATTGAGAGCTAAAATAGGAATTGACACATTTGCTCTTCGATGCGGAAGCCGTTCTGATCTAATTCGGCAGAACGGTGGATCGGTTCAGCCAAAAAATGGTGAAAACATGAAAAAATTTTGGATCGCTTTGTTCATCCTCGCGATCATTGGAAATGGTCATGGGGAGAATTACTTGTTAAATGGGGGGCAGGAATCGAAAATTCAATATCGGATGGTTCAAACGGTCACACCGAAACCAGGCATTCAGACGCTCTATTTGAGCTTTGTTGTGCCAGTGTCGTATCAATCTCCCACCTATCAGCAACGGATCGAACAGGTGAGTTTCGATTACAACCCGCGTCCCGATAGCAAAGAGGAATTTCTCGATAAGCGAGGAAATAGGGTGCTCAAGCTGAGCTGGCGGACTCCGAATCAAGTGATCACAACGACGATTGATCTGATAGCCTTGAATAAGACAATATTGGCGACACTGAAAACTGCAGCAGGTTTTCCACCGGAGCAATTGCCCAGCGAGGCACAGCCTTATTTGAGCGCCACGGATCAGGTGCCAAGCACGCACCCAGAGATCATCGCCAAAGCGAGGGAACTTACAGCCGGTGCAAAAACCGAATTCGATGCCGTGCAGCGGATTTTAGCCTGGGTGATCGATCATATGACTTATGTGTTGACCCCTCCGGAGTACGGGGCACTTTATTCATTTCAAACTGGCAGGGGCAATTGCCAGAACTATTCCCACCTGGCTGCGGCTTTGATGCGCGCCGTTGGAATTCCAGTTCGTATCGTCAACGGGGTCACGCTCAAGCAGCCATACACCATCAATCTTGGCAATCGCAGCATGACGCTGAAAATGGCTGAGGGGCGGCATTCATGGATCGAGGTCTTTTTCCCGGACTTAGGCTGGACGCCTTTTGATCCGCAGCAGACCCAGTTGTTCGTCAGCAACCGCTTCATTCGGGTCGAAGTTGGGATGGACAATGACGAGACTTCCCAAGATGGGTTGATCCGTTGGACGCAGCTCAAAGGGGAATTGGTCTCGCCCCAATTTGAAGAGACGATCCAGGCCTCTTTGGCCTCGGACCAGGTTCAATTATCTGGCAGACCAGACAAGCATGGCCCGAAAAAACTTTTATTGACCCCTGCGGTAGAGGCAAGCTTTCAACCAGTGATCGTCGCTCTGAAAGAACCAGAGCCAGCACCTAAAATCCCGCTCGAACAATTGGATCGTTTGACTTATTCGAAACCCTATATGTTTGGTAATCTTGAATTCCCCAAAGGCGTGGACTTTTTAGCAGTTCGCGGACCAGCCCAAAAGACCACGGGCAACGACTTTGAAATGAGAAAGAATTTTCTGGTGGAAACCGCCGAATACGTAACCGAACAAGCTCAATACGCCCAGATCTTTGTGCTAACCAAGCCCATGGAAGTGCGAAAAATAGGACTGGTGATGCACAAATTTGGGGGGAATGGCTATTTATGGATCGAATTATTGAAAGATAAGGGCGGTTTCCCAGACGAGCTGATCGCTACCAGCGATATGGTTTCTGTTGATGCGATGAAGTTTACCCCTGGCTACGATTGGGTTGATTTCGATTTTGGCAACGAAGCGCCCAAGCTTCTGCCTGGCCGCTATTGGATTGCGCTAGGGTTTAGTGGCAGGCCTATTGTAAATTGGTTTTATTCCTACGGCAAACCCATAGGCCCGATCGAAGGCACGCGATTTAAAACGATTCTGGACACCCAATGGAGCAACAGCCTCAATTTTGAGTTCAATTATCGAGTGATCGGATTTACTACTCCGTAAATTGAATTGCCGATTTCATTCAAATGGCTGAATTGTAACACTTATTTTGAAAACAAGTTCGATGGCAGTTTCCCCTCAAACTTGAATTTTGATGAAGATTGCGTATTCGTCGTTTCAAATTGAATCATCACAGATCCGCCAGTTTTTGGCTGTTTGAGGGTTAAATTTTCGTGATCATCCACTCAGCCAATTTTAACAGTTGTCAAAAGTCTCCATTATGGAAACGATAAGTTCAGAGCAATTGGGGAAGCAAAGCTTTTAGAGTGCATTTCGAGTTACCGGTTGAGCATGGATATCAGCCAGGTAGTTGGATCATTCAATTATTTAGATAGATGGAGCGGAGCGATACAGATTTGATGCTGCTGCTAAAAAGCGGAGATGAGCAGGCTTTCCGAGAGCTTGTGGAACGGCATAAGCTTTCGGTTCTGAATTTGTGTCTCCGCTTTGTGGGAAACAGGCAAGATGCGGAGGACCTGGCACAGGAGGCTTTCATACGAGTGTTTCAGGCAGCGCCAAATTATGAGGTAAAAGCGGCATTCACCACTTGGCTGTATCGCATCACCGTCAATTTATGCCTGAACCACCAGCGTCATAAAAAAATTTTGCGGTTTTTCTCTTTGGAACAGCCCAAAGCTGCGCATCATTCCTCCCAACCTCGCTTGCCAGACTTTCCAGATAAACAACGACCCGACACAGAATTTGAAAAGAAGGAATTGCAATCCATCATCCAGCGAGCGATTCAATCACTGCCAGAGAATCAACGCAGCGTTCTGATATTGCATCGCTATCAGAATTTATCTTATAAAGAGATCGCTGAGGTATTGGGGACCTCAGTATCCGCTGTGGAATCCAGGCTTCACCGCGCCAAGGGAAGCTTGAGAAAAAAATTAGAGTCGATACTTGAAGTCCAACGATGATCAACCATTAAGCCCTGGCTAGATATCGGCATCATTTTGAGTTTTGAAAGAATCATGTACAAGAATAAAATTAATTTAAATGCAACGGAGCAACACCAATCATTCTCGCTCGAATAACTCGGGAAAAAGCTTATCATGAGCTGCATCATCTGGCCGCAAGTTTGTTGCGCTAACTGTGTTAAATAGAGTGACAGAGGTTGAAAGCTATGGATTGTCGGAAAATTAGAAAAAAATTATCTGCCTATCAGGATGGGGAGTTAGCTGATTCTCTACGCGATCAGATCGAACAGCATTTGAAACAATGCAGCGCGTGCTCATTAGCACTTCAACAGCTAAATCAGCTTTGGAATTTAATGGATAGCGTGGATACAATAAAATCTGCTCCTTATTTCTGGACCAAATTGTCGCAGCGATTGCAGGAACGATCCGAGCCAAAAGCTGTTTGGAGACCTTTTTTTCTCCCGATCCAAAAGCTTTCATTTTCGCTATTGGTTATTTGTTTGCTGGTGCTCGGATTTGCCATCGGGATGTTTTTAGGACATAATATTTATCATCATTCCCAATTAACTTCTGCTCCACCAGCGGATCAGGAATTGGATCAGGTTTTTCCCATGAATTCTTTTGAAGATTTTCCTGAACAATCTATGGCGCAAGCTTACGTGACAATGATCTCAGAAAACAACCACTGATAGGATATAAAACAATGAGCAAAAAAACACTCACTTGGCTTTTCATTTTTTCCGTAATCATCAATATATCCGCTTTAGCAACTATTGGTTATCATTGGTTTGAATCGAAGCGGACTCGATTTGACCGAAGCCGAGTCGGACATCAGGAATTTTTGGTCCGGGAACTTGGCTTGACCGAGCAGCAGTCAGCCCAAATTCAAAAACTGCGAGCTGATTTATGGCAGAAGCTCAAGCCATTGAAAACCCAATTAGACGAAGAGCGTCGCATTTTCTTTCATATACAGAATCAAGATAGCGTTGATACCGAGCTGCTGTACCAGAGCATTGACCGCATTTCGGAGTTGCAACGGCAGATGCAACGCATCACTGCTGAAAATATGTTGGCAAGCAAATCTATTCTGACTCCGGAGCAGCGAAAAAAATTCTTTTCCCTTATGGAAAGTCGGATGAAAATGGGAGAGACCCGAAGGAGACATTCACCAAAACCAAAAGACCAGAGCAATCAGGAATCATGCAAGGAGGAGCAACCATGAAACATAATAGATCATTTGTTTTGTTTGCTGTAGCTTTTATTTTAGTAGCGTTCGTAGCCATCTTACCTGCGCAACCCCGGTGCGGACGCGCGGGGAAGCCTGGTTTCCATCATCAGCCATGGATGTCAAGCCTGAATCTGACCGACGAACAAAAAAATAAAGTGGCTGAACTTCGATTGGCGTTTCAGAAAGAACTGCTGCCGCTCCGAACCGAGTTGCAGAGCAAGGCTGCAGAGTTGCAATTGCTCGAGACTGAAGCAACTCCGAACTTAAACCAGATCGACAGATTAATCGACCAAATCGAGCAAATACGGACCAAAATTCATAAAGCGCGCGTTCGACATCAAATGGCCATCAGAAATATTTTATCGCCAGAGCAGCAAAAGGTCTGGGATAGCCAGATGTTGAGGCTGTCGGGCCGTGGGAAGGTGGGCGAACGGTTGAACTGTCCATTAGAATCGTTCTGAATTAAAAGAACCCTTTCAAAGGAGTCATTTTTGAAAGGGTTCTTTTTTTTTTAAGGATAAGCAAGAGATATTAAGCGGTGGCTTTCGACTCGTGCTTCTCCTCTGACTTCTTCACTTCAGCCATCTTAGCCTCAAGTGCCTCAATTTCAGCCTCTAATTTTTTGACCTTCTCGATATTGGCTAAAATCTCGGCATTGGTTGTGATATTCGGATCATTGTTTTTCATCAGCTCATAGACTTTTCCGCCGATCTCCCCAAATACATTCGATAAATCCCGGTTCAAATTATAGTGCTTGACCTTTAGTTGTCCCAGTGCGGCCAACTCCTGGGCTTTGTCGCCAATTGTTTCTGCAAAGCCTTTCCCCTTTTCAACTAAGGTTGAAGCAATTCCTGGAGCTTTCTCCGCGACGGTTTTTGCAACACTCTCGGCACCTTCTGCAATCGTTTTGGCTCCTTCTTCAACTGCTTGTTTCACTTTGTCCCATAAGCTCATTTTTTAGTCCTCCCTGGTAAGATGTAAGAAATTAACATGGTATTTTAAGATGCATAACTGAATCGATTTAAATGAGCGGCCGATCTTTCGAAGCTGCGTCGATGAGCATTTTTTAAGCGGCGCTGAAAGATAAAATAACAATTATGCAGGTTATTTCCCAATTTCTTCAAAGCATTTAAGAGCAAAGCTCAACTCGCTGCGTTTCATCACGCTGTTTGGCAACTGAGAATAACCACCGGGAAACTAATGCGATTCTTAATAGCATTGATCATAACTTTGGATGCAAAATCACCTCAATGCGCCGATTTTTCTCCCTGCCCTCTTTGGTCTCATTGTTTGCGATGGGACGGCTTTCACCGTAACCGATCGCTGTGATCCGTGATGCGTCCAAGCCCATGTTCGCTTGGAGATAGATACTTACCGCCTCAGCCCGCTCTTGGGAAAGTTGCATGTTCTTCTCATCGCTGCCGTGGGAGTCGGTATGGCCTTCAATCGTGATTTCACACCCAGGAAAAAGATTGATGGCCTGTTGAACCTTGGTCAACAGCGGGAAATTTTGGGCTTCAATAACCGATTTGCCGACGGGAAAGGTCAACGATAAGAGACGGATGATAATATCGTTACCTTTTCTGAAGACGGTGGCTTCTTCGGGATCAAAAATCTGCTCAACCGCGGAAAATTGGGCGCGAATCTTAGCTTGAGCTTCCATTTGTCGAGCCAGTTCGGTCTTCTCTTGTTGAACACCGCCTAACTTTTGCTCTAACTCATCGATGCGCGCATTCAGCATTTCCACTTGCTGATCGCGTTCCGACAGGGACTGTTCCAGCTTTCTAGCGCGCTCTTGAAGCGCCCGAATATATTTGATCACCTCATTGGTGGTTTTATCATATCCATTTTCAAATGAAGCAACTAGATCGATTGCTGAGGCGATCCGCTCTATTGGTCGTTCGTTCCCAAGCAAAAATTCCTCAGCATAATCCCGGTTTTCTCTCAATTCCTTGATGATCTTCGCAAGATAAATCGCATGGTTTGCCTCGTATTTCGCCTGTCTGGCTAACGAACGAGCCACATCCGTATCATATCGGTTTTCATTGAGCTCTTTTTCAGCCTGAATAGCTAAGGATTGTGCGCGTTTCAAAGTGGCTGGAGCATATTTTTCTACTTCCATTTTCTCTGCTTGCTTGAGCAATTCCCAGGTATCACTGAGATAGTTGGCTTTTATCGCTTCTAATTCGGCCTGCCGATACAGCGCCTCCGCCTCGCCCGCTCGCTTTTTGGCATCCCTCACATCCCCAGATTCTAATTTTCGGGCAGCTTCGCTAAGTTTCAGCTCTGCTTCGCTCCACGCTTTCGCGGAAAACTGGCTAGCACCCGCTTGATTAGCGGCCGACTGAGCTTTCAGTGCATTGGCCAACATGTTCTGCGCCGATTGAGCGGTCTCTATTGCCTTCTTAAAATAAGCGACACTCGCACGAAGCCGTTGCCGGACATCTTCGAGGTTCTTCCCTTTCTGAAAATCGCTATCTGCATCATGATAATACTTTAAGGCTTCTGCAAAAGCTTTTGGCGATAACAGGTCCGCCTTTGCGGCCTTGGCCTCTGTCAGCGCTTTGTTCGCCTCGCTAAACAGTGAAGCTTTTACATCTTGTTGTGGCAGTGCAACCCTTGCTATTAAATTTGAGTGAACAGAACTTGCAAGAACCAGAACCAGTCCAATGACGATACACTTCATTGTGCTATAAAGCTGACACGGGCTCAATATCATGGGATACCTCCTTCGATTTAAACTGGGATCGGGGGTGATTTATGCGATAGGTTAATAGTTCGCTCACTTTTGTCGCTGTGATTTTTGAACCCCAAAAAATCAATGACCGCGTTCGAATTCAGCCCAAAAATCCCTTTAATCATTCCGCTTATTCTTCGGCAGAATGCTCAAATTGGCATCTTAAGAACAGTTCTCTTTCAATTTGCAACACCTGCATTCCCAGGCGAAAAAGTGATATTTAAAACTAATGATGATCTGCGAAAGCATCTCTTGCAGCATAATAATCCCACTCTTTCCCCAGACTGGAATCACTCAGATTTGTTAATTGATTTCGATTACAAAATCATAGAACCAAGCTAAGTTGTCACGCCGTCCGCCGACTGGCTATTAGCGTCACCTAAAGCTCAAAAAATGCCAAAATCATTAGACCGGTTATTGATAATAATACGAGATTGTCTCGCAGGCCAGAATTCATTCGTTTCTTTAGGACAAATTAATCATAGTTGCTAACTGGTTCAGCAGTCTTTGAAAACAAAATCTCCTTTGTGGAGGCTAATACCCAGTTGGCGGATTGCTCAGGATGACATTTCAGTCTTGGGCTGACACCCATAGCTGAGTGACAGCATGACAAAATTTAGTTGAATTCCGCATTTTTCAAAAAGACTCATTATCGATGCTTTCTTTATCAATGAGTCGCTTGATTTTTTTTACTTCAGTTAAAGCCAAAACGCACTCAGCCAGCCCGATGGCATCGGACAGACGAATGCTTCGGATGACCCGTTTCACCTGTGGGATGAAAAATGAGCTCATGCTCAATTGGTCAAATCCCAACCCGATCAACAACTTGGTATATCGGACATCTCCGGCCATCTCGCCACAAATGCTCACATCCTTACCAGCCTGTTTTGCAGCATCGGCGATCATTTTTAATAGATGGAGGACAGCTGGATGCAGCGGCTCGTAGAGATCACTCACCTGAGCATTGCTGCGATCCACAGCTAAGGTATATTGGATCAAATCATTGGTGCCAATGCTGATGAAATCGACCTCCTTTAAAATCGCATGGATCGCTAGGGCAGCGGAAGGGATTTCAATCATTGCACCGATTTCTAATTGAGGATCATAGGCGAGTTCCCGTTGGTCTAATTCTCGCATCGCCTGATTGATCAGTCGCCTGACTTGATGAATTTCTTCCACACTGGCGATCATGGGCAAAAGGATCTTAACCTTGCCAAAGACGCTGGCTCGCAGGACAGCGCGCAATTGTTGCTTGAATATTTCAGGTTGCCGTAATGACAGTCGGATCGCCCGAAGCCCCAAATAGGGGTTGCGTTCCCGATAGCGATGATTGCCGTTGAAAAATGGGCTGAACTTATCGCCGCCGAGGTCCATGGTTCGGATGGTCACTGGGAACGGCGCCATTCTCGCCACGATTGCATGATAATGCTCGAATTGTTCCTCCTCCGATGGATAATCTGTCCGATCGATAAAATGAATTTCAGTTCGATAAAGTCCGATCCCTTCTGCATGGAACATCTGGGCTAATTCGATGTCCTCCTCAGTCCTGATATTTGCCATCAATTGAACTCTATGACCATCTAAAGTGACGGCTGGCAATCCCACAATCTTTTTCTCGCGCTTCTTTTGTTCTTCTAACACCTTGACCAAAGCGCGGTAGTTTTCGATTTGTCGCGTTGTGGGATTAATAATCACCTCGCCAGTAGTGCCGTTCATTATTATCTGGCTAGAGACTTCGATGTCGCGCGCTATATTGGGAATACCAGAGACCAGTGGGATGCCCAGCGAACGAGCTAAAATTGCTGCGTGAGAAGTAGGACCGCCTTTTTCAGTAATCAATCCCTTCACCTGGCTGGTGTTCAACCCAGCGGCTTGGGAGGGTGTGATCTCTGGCGCAACAATAATGAGCTCAGATTCCTCTCCAATTAAACATTCCTGAGTATAGCCTATCAGATTATCCAAAATTCTTCGACCGACATCTCGAATGTCCTGGATTCGTTCTTTTAAATAATTGTCGTGCGTTGATGAAAATGTGGTTATGGATTCCTGAATGACCGCATCCACTGCTGCTTCGACATTAATCCGTTGTTCTACCAATTTCTTCTGGATCTGGGCCAAAAAGACTGGATCGTTCAAGAATAGCAAATAAGCATCGAAAATATTCGCATCATTGCTGGAGACGTGGCTGCTGATACGCTCTTTTAATTCTTCCAGTTGCCGCCGCGCCATCTCTATTGCCTGAGAAAGTCGGGACAACTCTCGGGCAACCTGACCGACACGGATCTTCCGCGGGATAATTTTGGGAGGTGTTCCGAAAATGCACGCCCTGCCCCAGGCAATGCCTGGGGATACCCCGATGCCTCGCAATTTAACTTGCTGTTTGATCATTGATGCATTTTCCTCTCTATTCGCTTGCAGTGATCATTTTAACACGCTATAAAAAACGTAGCGAACGCCCTTCATTAAAAAATTGGGCGCAATTTTTAATTGTTGGGGCAGTTTTAAGAATCTTGCCCTATTGAATATCAGTCCAGAAAATAGATCATCATTTCGGTTTGTCAGAGATTTCTTATTGCAAAACGAGTGCTCTTATTTGTCCAAATGGAAACCGAATCTGTTTTCGGATTCGCCTCAATACTCTTGGGCTAACGGATCAAAGCCAATTTTCTTGATATCTCATCTGATGAAGTGAAAAGACGATAAATGTAAACGCCTGAGGCCACTGGCATCCCAGTGCTATCGCATCCATCCCAGCTCAATTCGTATTGGCCGGGCAATTGAAACCTATCCAAAAGTGTTGTGACGTGCTGGCCCTGCAAATTGTAAATGCTGAGCACCACTCGTCCCGGCTCGACGATCTGATACCGGATTCGAGTCATAGGATTAAACGGATTGGGATAATTTTGTTCCAATCTAAATTGCTTGGGGAATTGCTCGGGGCGATACTCCTTAAGCCCAGTACCCCCAGAAAGCCAATTGAGCATCCGAAGCAACAATTTCGCTGCGGTATCCTGATATGGCCCTGAGATCCCCTCGAAACCGAACCCTAAATAGATCAACCGATAGCCAGCACGATCGTCCACATATCGAATGGCAGCACTGAGGTTTTGTGGGATATATTTCAAAAAAGAATGGGCGCCATCCCTTGGGCCAATGGCGCTGGGCGAGCGCTGGTTGTTGGCACATCCTGCCTTGTTCTGAATATAAACGAAACTACCCTGCCCTATCGGATCTCCAGACTCCCCTCTCATCATGGTTGCGGCGATTGAATCTGACAACAATACTGCATGAAGATAATTGGTAAAGAAAAGCGAATCCTGTGTTGAACCCTCTACCATGAGATCATAGCCGATATTTTGGCCAGTGAGGATCAGCCAGCCACCTCGGTCGAGAAATTCGGTGATTGCGTATTGCTCTTCGCTTGTCAGGCTGGTTGTGCGATCGTCCCCTGTGAACCAAATGGCCGTTTTATACCTTTGGAGCAAATCACCGTAACCAGGCACACCCTGGGTTTTCACCTCCCAGGAATCACAATAAATTTTAGCCAATGAAGCGGCTGGCCAGAAATATCGCTCGTAATCGGCGCCGTCATCATCATCGATCAGAATAATTGTCGGTTGACCGATTTTCACATCAAAACTATCAATGGCTGAATAACCATTATCGGCCTCGAGATGGAGCTTAAAATTTGCCAGATGCCCCTCAGCAATAGGTTCAACTGAAAATGAAAATTGGAATGTCAGATCGTTCGAAATCGATTGATAATCGACATCGAAAGCGGCCCATTCTAGCTTGCCAGCGGAGAGCTTAACGGATCCGTCGTCGCAGCTCAACCAAGCAGTGATGTTTCTCGAGATGAGCCCATCGTTGGTAATCGATACCAGAAGTTTGACTGTCTCGCCCGGCTCGGCCAATCCGTTATTGTTGCCAGTGCTATCAATTACTTGATGTCCCACATATCGCAACAGCGCCGAATTGATGCGTTGCGCGCTTTTTAATACCCAATTTTCAGGATCGAACTGAATATCCCGGGTCGAATCTGGGAAGGTAAATGTGAATTTCTCGAGCCGATCCGCCACCATGATCGTCAAAGTGGTTTCTGAAGCAGCAGTTGCAATTTTCAAGTCTATCGGCATGGCAAATAGGGGTGCATCGGTTTGTTCCTGTCGCACCATCAGATGCAATTCATACTTCTGCCCTTGTTTCTCTTGATGAACACCGTAGCAATAGTGCGGATAATTTGGCTCATAAATCCATTGGTGGAAGAACCACTCCAGCGAAGCACCAATCACCTCCTCGAAAGCAGATTGCAAATCCTCTGTCGTTGCTGATCCATATTGATATTTCATCCGAAAATTTTTCAACCCAGCCCAGAAATTTTGCTCGCCCACCACATGTCGCAACATGTGCAGCACCCAGGCACCCTTGTAGTAAACAATGCCAGCATAAACCTGATTGGGATCAGAAATGTCATGACGGTACATAATACCCTTATAGCTCTTAGCATTATTTTCGTTTTCCATATAAGATCGATAACGATCTGGGCCCTGAATGTGACCATAATAGAGCGCTTCTGAAAATGTGGCGAACCCCTCGCTAATCCAACTATGATGGAAATTTTTGGGAGTTATGCAATCGCCCCACCATTGATGGGCTAATTCATGCACCAACACGGCTTCGTATTGATAATTGCCAGTAATGTAAAACGGCTGAATGCAAACAAGCGTCTGATACTCCATTCCACCCCAATATCCCACATATTGTGCGACACCAACTTTTTCTCCATGAAACGGATACAGGCCATAATAAGATTCCAGCACCTGAATCATCTGAGGGATGTTGCTCAAATCGATCAATGCTTTATTATAATGTTCAGGATAAATAAAATGCATGATGGGCAAAGTATCTCCCTCGGAATCAACATATCGATCATGAATCACGTGGTAATTAGAGATTGTAATGGCAACCAAGTATGTCGCTATGGGATGACGCACCTCCCAATGATAGATTCTGGTCCCATCGCCGTTGTCTTTAACCCCGATCAAAATGCCATTAGAAGCGACGATTAAATTGCCTGGTACGCGAATCTTAATATCCATCGAATCTGGCTTATCATCAGGCCGATCTTTACAGGGCCACCAATAGCGTGCATAATAGGGACAGCTTTCGGACGAAATTGTAATGACACTCCGAGTTCGATCGAACGTCATGGGATTAAAACCAGGTTTGATCGATGGCTTACCGTGATAGAAAATTGTGACAGCTATTGGCTCCCCGATGTCATAGGTTCGGTCGAGATCAATCCGTAAAACATCATTGACATGACGGAATTGCTTTGCATTCCCCGAAACCGCAGTCACCGTCATGCGCGATGAAAGATCAAGTTCCAGAACACTAAGTGCTGTGACTAAACTTACAGCTTCCACAGATACTGATCCTTCAATGCGCTCCTGTTGAGGATCTATGGCAACGTCGATTTCGTAATAGAATACATCAAAATCATCCTGGATTCTTGCGACCAATATCGTAGGTATAAAAAAGATGGAAAACATCCACCATAACCGTGTCCAAAGGCTTTTTATTTTTGGAGCAATCCACACTTTCTATCCCTCCTGGTCTTTAGCTCCGGCTAATATAAACAAAAATTATTTTTATGTCAAGCAAAGAAAATTTTTTAGCGCAACAAGTGTGTTATGGAGAAAATAGTATGGCAAAAATTGGGAAAGCATGATTGTTGTAGAGACCATTAAAATGATGTATTGGTTTCGATCTTTAACAATTGCTGATTAGTGAGACTAACTATGTGCAGAGACTTTTTTTTTCGCCTTTCAAAAAAAATTCCATCCGCCAGTACCGGCGGATGGAATTCAAGTTAAGCAGGTTAATCAAGAGTAAAGAGCATTAAGATTGACTAAAAAGAGCTTGAACGAAAGCCAATGAATTTGAATGTAAGAGTTTCATTCCGAATGAGTGAAGAATCTTGTAACCATGAGATTGTCGGACTTAAATGTTTCTCCCTTCGGTCGAAATCACAAGAAGGAGAGTTTTCGTTCAAGCACTAAATAGATTATGATGTACTTTGGTTATCACTCCTTATCTGGATTTTGGAATTTCCTGAACAACTTTTTTGCTGATGCAGCATAGCAATCCTACCGCATTGGTATTGACCTGCTGGTGATTGCATTCAATCAATAAACGATTCATAACAGTTGCTAAAAATGATAACTGAATTTTAAAAATCCGCCCCGCGATGGCAGAGAGAACAGAACTTCTCGTCCAGCATCATAGAGATCATTATCCAATAGATTGACGAGCCGCAGCGTCACATCTAAGCCTTTCACAAAATTGGGATAGAACGCCGCAAAATCGAAAGTCACATAAGCTGGAGCGGTAGTCGTTGGATCGCTGGTCACCTGCCATGGTGCACCGGGCTCATTAAATTTGAGCACAGGTAGGACACGGGTCCCTGTAAAGCGTCCTTGAAGCGTTACATACACCCGATTTGCAGCAAAGTACCGAATCCCGGCTCGTCCCTGTTTATCTGCCGTGTAATATAAGCGCGATGAGGTAATTGCATCCTCGGCCTTGCGATAGGTGACATCGCCATAACAGAGGAATTGCTTACTCAGATTCAGCTTGAATTCACCTTCGACCCCTTGCGATTTCCATTGGCCAACATTGGCCTGTTGATTGTAGTCCTTGGTTCCATCGGGGCGTTGCGATTCTGGAAATGCTTCGGCGCCGATGAGCGGTTGAGTTTTCAAACGCTTTTGATAAGCAATAATATCATCAATATCGATCGAAAAAGCGCTGGCACTAACTTCCAAAATATTGCCGAGCGCATAGCCGATCTGCAATTCCAAGGTCTGATTGGTCTCTGGTTTGATATTGGGATTTCCATAATATGCATTTTTGCGGAAGTAGTATAATTCGTGGATCGAAGGTGCTTTAAAGGCGGTCCCAAAAAGTCCCTTCACATAAAGATTTCTCAGCGGTGTCAACACAACTGCTAACCGCTCGTTGAGGACGTCTTTGAAAACTGAATGGACATCGTAGCGCAGACCAGCAGTAAATTTGAGCCAATCGAAGGGATTGACCTCGCCCTGAAAATATGTTGCTTTAATATCGGTCTTAAATTTCGGAACGGGCAATTTGTCAGCATCCCACACTTCAGGATAGTACCAGCGAATCACGTCATTGCCCTCATAGTCAACTCCCAGCACGAACGAGATGCGTTGCGCTGGTCTAAAGTTGATTTGCCCTTGAATACCCATCACATTATCACGACCATCCATCTGTCGGACAAAATGTCCAGTAGCCGCCGTGGCTGGATCTGTCATTGCCCCTGCAAACGGATTATTTTCGTACTGTGCCCCTTTTCCCCAATTATAATAATCCAGATACCCACTAATCTTGATCATAAGATTAGATTCAAAATTATGCTGCCAATTCACGATGAAATATTTTTTGTCCATTACGAATCGCGTTAAATCCGCTCCCACGCTGAAAGAAGAGATAGATTGAAACGCATCAGCTCGGCTCAGATGACCGATAAATGAAAAATCATTATAAGTAAAATTGAAATAGATATTGCTATTTGTTCGATCATTGGAGTTCAAAATTACATCTGAACCAGCAATATCAGACCATTCTTTGACCTTTCTCGGAAGATTATCCCGATGTAGCGTTGTAAAAAATGCCAATCCTCCATTCTTTTCGAATTTTTTACGAATTTGAAGATTACCTTGATAGCTATCGAAACTGCCGCGCATGAAGCTGGCTTCGTTGCCCTCGTTCTGCAAAGGTGACTTGGTAATAATATTGATCGTGCCCAAAAACGCATTGGCCCCCCACAAAGCCGAAGATGGTCCACGGACTATCTCGATCCGATCGATCGCATCCAGCGAAATCCACGCTGTGGAAATATGGTTGCGATAAAATTGTTTCCATCCCATATCATGCCCATCGAGCAGCATCTGGAAATGCTTGCCCATGGACATGCGATCATTCACCCCTCGCATCCCAACATCTAATTGCCCCTGTCCTGGATCGTTGATATCGATCCCCATAACATCGCGTAATAGCTCCACAAAATCGCTGTAACCCATTTTTTTGATTTCATCGGCAGTGATGACGGTAATGTTTGCAGGCGATTCCTTTAATTTTTGTTCTTGTTTTGCAGCCGAAACAACCACCATCTCTCCAAACGTGAACTCTTCTGCTTCGAATTGGGGTGCTGGTTGGGCCTTAATCGGCCCCATCTCACTAAATGGAGTGGTTGGTAGGGTCGCAGGCGCAGCAGGCGCTTCATTGGCCGCTTGGATGGGAGGGGCGTAATTGAGCTCATTCCCTTCCGTTATTTCAATGCGTCGGCCATCGACGATAATGCTTTCCGCCTGACAATCAGCGATGATGATCTGGCGCAGTGTTGGGCTCGCGCTGCCAGCAATGATCACACGATCGGAATAGCGGATAATCGCATACTCGAGCCGACTCATGGTCTGGCTGGATGCT
Organism: candidate division KSB1 bacterium; assembly: GCA_034506395.1. NCBI lineage: Bacteria > Pseudomonadati > Candidatus Zhuqueibacterota bacterium. The sequence continues at coordinate 180,036 of JAPDPQ010000001.1, forward strand.
GCAAACTCAATCCCAACCCAGTCTTGATTCCCTGGGAGATTCGGTGTGGTCGGTCCACCGACTCCGAATTCTTTATCATGGATCGAGGTGAAGATGATCCGCTTTCCCATGACCCCTTCAGCGATCAGACTCCCCTGAACCAAAATTCGATAATAACCATTGAATTTGACAATGACCCCAGGATCGATTTTCAGCGTGGCATTGGCTGGAACAACCACGTCTCCTGTAACAATATAGGGGCTACCATCGATGCGCCACACGCCGCTTTGTGGGCCGCTGACCTCGGCTGCTATCCCCCATCCAGTTAAAAAAAGCATCCTCCCTAATAAACCAACCCATACGATTGCTGAAATCCGTTTTTGTTTCATAAGCGATTCCCCTTTATTAATTATTTATGATTGCATGATATTATACAGGCACTATACCACTTCTGCCGAAATTCGAATCCCCTGCTCAAAACGTCGCAGACGAAGCTTCCGCGATCAGAAACCAAAGACACTTACGAGCCCAATCGTTGGCTTCTTGCTTGCATCGACCAACGCATAGCGTGTCAAACTTCTATTTCTATTTGAATGTTTATTGCTTCGCCAATTCGATGCATACCTCGCATGATTTAATAAAAAATGCTCAGAGATTTTTATGCAAAATCCGTTTCTTAATTGTATATTTAAATGCGTTCTCTTGTCAGTTATCGTGCTCCATCCGATCCGCAGTTCGGATCAAATGCCAATTATCGGCATCCCTGTGGCCAAGCATTTGTTGTTAACGCTTTATTGCGATAGAGGCCGATAGAGAAGCTCGAAAATTCTCCTGACAAGCAGTTGGTAGCTGATATCAAGCTTCCCAATGGATGAATTCGGTTATTCATTGCAACATAAAAACATGACTGCTCTGTTTCCTATCGATTTTTTTCGTTGATTTCCACTGATGCGAAATCAGTATGGTAGAATCATAATTGGAGATTGACAATATCCTCCCCTTAAAACGGTTAATTCGACAAGCAGAAGGGTTAGCACTATGAACAGAGTGACACATAACTGCATCATAGGAATGATCAGCTTTTTGATTGGAATCAGCCATTTTTCCAGTATATGGGCACAGGACGATGCCATTTCGTGGTTTAACCGCGGCGCTGCAGCCAAAGACCCGAAGGAGAAGATTACATGCTATATACAAGCAATTCGATTGGATCCAAAATTTATCGCTGCGTATTATAACCTCGGTTATGTCTATAAGAATTTAGGCGACTTATCCAATGCTGAGCAATCGTTTCGTCAAGCATTGAATTGCGATCCAGCAAGTTTGAAGCCTGAGGACCGTCTTCGGATCAATTATGAATTGGGGATAACCCTGAAGCGGCTCGGTCGGAACGGAGATGCCATCGCAGCCCTTCAGACGGCCAAGTCATTAGCCCAGCAGGTGGATATTCGTGCGGCCGTGCTCTATGAACTTGGGCGCGCAAAGATTGAAATGGGTGACTTCGATGGGGCAATCAACGAGTTCAATGAGGGATTAGCTCTCAATAGCAATCGTCAAGCTGCGTTTGAAGCTGCAATCCAAAGCGTCCGCGCTTTACGCGAATTGGAAGCAAAATATGCCCAAGGAGTAAAATTATTGAACAGTGGTCAATATGATGAGGCAATCAAAATTTTGACGCAGGTCATTAATACCAATCCAGATTTCAAAGACGCACGACAGCGATTAGCCGAAGCACAAAAACAGCGAGATTCAAAACCGAAAACCGACAGCCTCGCTGACCTCTACGCTCGCGGCATTGGTTATATGCAACGAAACGATTGGTCCAACGCATTAATTGCCCTAAAACAGGTTGAAAAAGCCAATCCCAATTACCGAGATGTTAAGGCAAAATTGGCAGAAGCCCAAACCAAACTGGATGAATCGCTTCAATTGGAGGTTTATGACAAACTTTACAATGATGCATTGAACGAATATCGTAAAGGTAACTACGTGAATGCCGTGATGGGGCTTGAGAAAGTTCGGGAATGGAATCCAAATTATAAAAATACCGATCGCATCTATCGCGACGCCCAGAGCAAATTAGCTCGCGAGGGCGAGGATGCAGTGAAAAATCGCTATTATACCCAGGGCAAAACTTATTTGAAAGCTGGCGATTGGCAATCCGCAATCGCTGTTTTTCGGCAGTTGAAAAGCTTGGATCCGAATTACCGCGATATTCAATTTCTGCTGCAACAGGCGCAGGATAGCTTGGCATATCAAACAAAAAGGACAGGACTTTCCAATTTATATGCTGAAGCCATGGATCATTTCAACAATGGCAACTGGTTAGACGCTCTGATTGCATTCGAAAAGATCCAAGAAATTGATTCTAGCTATTTAGATATTGCGCAAAAAATAACTGAGGTACAGAACAAACTTCATCAAACAGGCGCTGGAGCGTCCCAGAGACGGACAGATGGCAAGGATTCGAAACAGAGCAAGCCAATGTGGCTTTGGATCGGTGTCGGGTTGTTCGCATTGGTAGTTCCCATGGCTGTCGTCTTCTCCGCTGTCCCATCCGCACGCGCCAGATGGCTGCTCATGCAAGGCAATTACCTCAAGGCTGCAACGATCTATGAGTCCATTTTGACTCGCAAACCAGATAAGGTCAAGCTCTATCCGCAATTGGCCAATATCTACTTAATGCTCAATCGCGCTGATGAAACTGCCCAAAAGGTTTATGATATGGCCTTGAAAATGGATATCAGCCCCGGATTACGACAAAGGTTGACTCAGGCAACCAATCATCGAACTATCGCCAATAACGCTGCTGAACCTGCCATCAGCCTCGAAGAAAAGTTAATGCAAGAGCTATTGAACTTGAAAAAGGGGCAACTTTAAATTCGAATGGATCTCCGCAATCTCAAAAGCCCAGCATGCGCCCTGCACTACTGGGCTTTTTTTTGCCATCATCAATTGAAAACCATTGACTGCCATATATTTTTTTTGTAAATTTCACCCCGTTTAGCTGAGCAATTTATCTCTGCTAAAGCATTTGCTTGTTCACTGACCTGTTGGTCAATCGAAGAGGATGGAATGGAATCAAGACTCAAATTGGCGCGTCCATTGGTATTTTTTGATATCGAGACGACCCATCTCGATATCGCCCTCGCTCGAATTATTGAAATTGCGATGATCAAACTCTACCCCGACCAGACCACAGAATCTTTTTTGACTCGGGTCAATCCCGGAATTCCAATTCCCAGCGAAGCCACCCGGATCCATGGCATCACCAATTTCGATGTGATGGATAAGCCCAGCTTTCAGGACATCGCTGGAGACATCTATGCACTGATTGAAAACTGTGATTTGGCTGGATATAATTTGATCGCTTATGATCTCCCCGTCCTGGTGAACGAATTCAAGCGGGCTGGGATCGATTTCAAAATCGATAACATTGCAATCATCGATGTTCTGGAGATTTTTAAAAAGAAAGAGCGTCGGAACCTTGCCGCTGCATATCAATTTTATTGTCAAAAACAGCTCAATAACGCCCATAGCGCACTCAAGGACACCCAAGCCACGTTGGAAATTTTTCAGGCACAATTGAATCGCTATGCCGATTTACCCGCTCGGGTGCAAGAGCTACACGAATTCTGTAATCAGCGCAATGATCGTTTTATCGATAGCGACAAAAAATTTATCTGGCAGAACAATGAAGCATGTTTCGCCTTTGGCAAATACAAAGGCACGCCGCTCAAGCAGGTGGTGAAAACTGATATCGAATATATCAAATGGATGTTGAATTCGGACTTCTCCGCCGAGGTCCAAAATATCCTTCGGGAAGCGCTTAATGGCCAATTCCCGATGAAAACAATGCCATTGAATTCCAACAACGATTAGCATCCACTGTATTGGAAGCTCGCAAACTGCTCGTTTTTGAAAAAAATTGTCATCAAAAATTATTTGGCAATCTTCTGAATCAAATGCAGCAATGGCCCCAAAAATGAAATGAGACAATTGCCCTGCGGATTATCTTATTGTTTTGGACTGCAAAACACTTTCATTTCACGAATAGAAACGCCTATCCATCTACTGCGAGGCGCAAATTTTGTTAAAATTCACACTCGCGAGGGTTGCAGTTGACAGATAGGCGTTTGATTAAAAAAGATACCAGGGAGCATTACCTCGCTTTTCTGTTCTTAAACGACTCAATCAAGTTCGCCAATGAGAGAATGATTGATCAGCAGGCAATGATCTCCCCTTTCATGATGGCAGAAGCGCACAACCACGGTTTATAGGAAGGTATAGACTATTCCAAGCGCAAAGGCCTGCTTAATTTGGCGCATCTTGGAAATATCCCGATCATAGAACAATTTGAAGTTGAAATTCACATTGAAATACTTCGAAATTTTGGTGGTCAGGATATTATCCCAGTTCACATCAGTTGTGTTGAGCGCTTTAAGCGTGGAAAACAGTTCGAGTTTTGAAGTGAGCAGCGTATTTTGAGCCAATTTCCAATTTAAATCGGTGACGGATTCCGCACCGACCTCATTTTTGAATTTTTCGATTTTTACCGTTTTGGGGTCATCAGCATAAGGTTGGGGAAAATCGCTGGTCACAGTTTGCTTAAGTGACACACCAAGTCGAGTCTTGATGGTCTCGTTCGGTTTGATGCCGATGCCAGCGCTTTCACGGATATAACCTGGATCCATGAACGCCGATACCTGCGTTTTGGGGGTAGCGCCGTAATTATAGCCAGGGGCAAATTGAGTTTCACCTGTCACAGCGACAAACGGATTGATCAGCACACCCAATTTGTAGGTGAACACGCTCTCCAGTTTGATCTCGTCCACGGATTTGCGCATCTGCTGATCTCCAGTTTTGGTGGAGCCATAAGTCAACTTGCCAGAGTTCGCCCAGTTGGTTTTGGCCTGATCATTGGTGAAGTTGAAGTTCAAATTGACTTGCCAAGCGTAAGAATTTTCGCCGCCTTGTTTCCAATTATCAAAGCTTGTCTGTGTCAAATTAAGACCGCCGACCATTGATTTCTGCCAGCCATATTTCGGTGTTTCGGCTGGCTGATCCTGCCCAAAAGCGAGACCGGCGACAAACATCACCATCACCATAAATAGTAAACTTGATTTCTGATTCATTTCTTCCTCCTGAATTTGACTGTTCAATCCAATATTGCTCCCTCAAATTGAAATTTGATCCAGTGCCGCAATAATCATGCTTCCTGACTATCTTATAGATGCTACAACTTTTCTCTGGAAGCTGATATTAATCGGTTATTTCAACTGGATCCCGCAATGCGCACAACGAACCGCTTTAATTGGAATAATCGAAAGACATTCGGGGCATTCTTTAGTGGTCGGTGCGGCTGGTGGCGGTGGCACTTCTTTTCGTTTCAATTTATTCATGCCCTTCACTACCAGGAATATTGCGAAAGCGACAATAATGAAATCAAGCACGGTATTGATAAAAACGCCGTATTTGATCGCGACACCCTCTTTTAGTGTAATCATCAATTCACTAAAATCGACTCCCCCCAAAAGCATGCCTATGGGAGGCATCAACACATCGTTAACAAAAGAACTAACGATTTTGCCGAAAGCAGCGCCGATGATAATACCGACCGCCATATCGACAACATTCCCGCGCATAGCAAATTCTTTGAACTCCTTGAACATCTCATTCCTCCATTGTTTGGTTGATCGATTGATTGATTCATTTGGAAATTAGCATTGACTCTTTGAACTCATGGAATGATTTTAGCGGCTTTTAAAAGATTCCAATGAGATTTCAGTTCTGACAAACATGTTGTTTATAGGGCTAACTCGAACTCCTCCCTGCGAAAGTCTGGCCACAGATCTTAGTAGAAATAAACAATAAGATCGCGAAAGCATGGATTATCAGCTTTGCTGGATGAAAATGCGCTTCGGGATTGGAGCGGCAATTCCTTCTTTATCGAACGCCATTTTCACTTTTTCTTTGGTATCGAAATAGACGTTCCAGTAGTCATCAGTTTTGCACCAGAGTCGAACTTCGAAATTCACCGCACTTTCACTCAGGTCCGAGACCAGAAACTCTGGGGCTGGTTTTTTCAGAATTCTGTTATCACTGGCTGCAATCTTGCTGAAAACCTCCTTCGCCTTCTGGATATCCGCGCTGTGGCTGACACCAAACGAGAGATCGACGCGACGCTGGGCTTCAGCAGTAAAATTAATAATGCTCCCATTGGAAAGCGGACCATTTGGAATAATGACGGTCTTATTGTCTGGGGTTTTCAAGATCGTGTTAAAAATTTGGATTTCATGTACTGTCCCAGCATGACCTTGGGCGTTGATGAAGTCGCCCACCTTGAACGGTTTGAACAATAAAATCAGCACGCCCCCAGCGAAATTGGCCAGGCTTCCCTGCAATGCTAAACCCACCGCCAAGCCAGCAGCACCCAAGATCGCGACAAACGAAGTGGTGGCAATCCCTACCATCGAAGCGACGCTGATCAACAACAGCGCTTTCAGCAGTACACTCACGAAACTGGTCAAAAATTTCTGCAACGAGCTATCGGTGCCAGATCGGTCCATCAGGTTTTTGAGCGCTCGAACCACAATCTTGATTATCCATAAACCGATAATCAGAACGACAATCGCCAGCAGTAGCTTCGGCACATAGCCCATGATGAGATTAATCGCATTATCCGCATAGGCTTCAAATTTTCCCATAACATTGCCCTCCTAATAACTGGAATTTGTATTGAACGGTTAAAGAATCGCTCCTGTTTTTGGTATGCTTCATCCAACGTTTCGAGATGGCCTTCGCTATCTCAATTTTGAACCGCTATTTTTGGGTGAAAATGAATCATTCATTAGTTTTGATTGACATCGAAAGATCCGCGATCAAAACGGCCTGCGCATCTGCCGAGACTCACGGGGATTGACTTTATTGAATACGGTCTGGATATTTTCCCCGAGGATGTTTCTAATATCTTGATCGCCGTAGCCTTTTCGATGTAAGGCAATAGTCAAATTCAACATCTGGTCCAAATTTTCAATATCCAATGCACATTTTGGGCAAGGATATAGGCCGATCAGAGCCAATTCTGGTTTCGAACTTGGCAAACGATAGGGCATCGATACTGGGCCAGCCAGTGGCGCTTGGATCGGCAGCCCGCTCAACCTGGATTTTAATTTCTCGATCTGATCCACGAGTTCATCAATTTGATTCGGGCAAAACGCTAAAGCGATAAGTCCTCCATTATTTGCCACTCGCTGAATCAAGCTGTCTGATAAAGTCGCAACTTCTCGAACACCAGCGATTACAATCGGCTGTTTCGAAAGCTCCAGAGCCTGAACCAGGACAGATTCTGGAAGGTCTTTCATGAGGATTAATATTTTTTGATCATTCAAGGTTTTGATCGCCTTTTTCCCCTCGCTGGTGAGGCCTTCCGATTCGGTCATCCACCGACCATCGATCCCGTCAAACATAAAGAATTTAGCACCTAGTTTCCCCGCGATGCGCAAATTGACTGGATCACCATTAACGCTTGCCACCCCGTGAAGCCCGATTACAGAATTGGTTTTATCGCGCCTGGTTCTGAACATTCGCTCCATTCCCCCCATCATGCGCGAAATATCTGATTCCTCTTGGCTGGCCGCATCCACCGATCGCAGCGTTTCTGCCAATCGGCACGATGGCGCCTGCAAGGAATCCAATGAGACTGTCACAAATTGCACATCGATCCATTCGTTTTGCAGCGAATCCAAAATCGACAATCCGGGTTGATATGGAATTGGGTGAATATTGTAGATGTTTGCCGATTTATGAATGTAACGCGGCAATCGGTTCTCTACGATGAGATTACCATCCGCATTAGCAACAAGTAATGCTACATCATAGACGAACTGCGCGACCTTTCCCAGGAGCTCGGCACTGAGCTTCTCCACATCGTCACCAGGCTGATGATAATCGGTATGGGCGTTCCATGGAGAAGTCATTAAGGCAAAGGCAGGAATCCCACGGGTGATGAATGGTGTGTGATCACTGCCTCCTGGCCCACCACGGCTCGGCTCCAAAAAATCTAATGTCTCCTGGGGCAAGTTCTCTTTGATCATTGTCCAGATCTCTGGCGCATAGTAGATACCAGGAAACCCCAGCTTGCTCCCTTGTCCCACCATATCCAAATTAAGGTTCAATACCGTTTTTTCGATCGGGATTATTGGGTGGGTTGCATAGTAACTGGAACCAAGCAGGCCGCGCTCTTCTCCTCCCCAGCAGGCAAAGAGAATGCTTCGTTTCGGCCGAACTTTATTGGCCATCATAGCGCGAGCCACCTCCATCACCACCGAAGCTCCGCTGGCGTTATCCTCCGCACCATTATAGACCTGACCATATTGCACCCCAACATGATCCAGATGGCCTCCAATAATGATTCCTTCATCGCCCAGCACTGGATCAATCCCTTTAATCATCCCCAAAACATTCTTGCCAGTACGATTGGGATCGTAATCCACTTTCACCGATAAGGTTGCCTTTTTTCCAGTGGGATAGGAAATGGGTCGGAGCTCTTTATTCAGCTTATCAAATTGTTCGCGCAGTCTGCGAGCAAAACCCTGATTGGTCTCGTCTTTGGCCCTGAGCAATGATTTGACCACCCGTTCATCCACACCGAATGCGAGAAAATTGGGCCGATAATTGCCTGGGCGTAAACTCCAAGCACCCAGTCCCCGTTCTTCTGCACCGAAATCCGCGCATAACAACATCCCAACAGCTCCGCGCTGTTGTGCGATTGCAGCCTTGGCACTATCACTGTGGACCCCCTGCCATTTTTTTTCATCATTTTGAGGGCAGCCATGCATCACCAGCACGATCTTGTCTCTCACGTTCAGCCCAGCATACTCATCCAATCCTCGATCCGGGGCACTGATGCCGAAACCGACGAACACGACTTCGGCACTCACCTTGCCGCCGCCAGAGAAACGCAACACACTGAAATCTCGATCTTCAAAATCGAATTCGCGCTTGCCAACCGTCAGCTTTGGAAGCTCGAATTCTGTCTTTAAATAAGAGAAAGGAAATGCCTGAAAATAGCTGCCATTGTCTCCAGCAGCCGCCAGTCCCCAAGCTCTAAACTTTTCAGCGACCCAATTGGCCGCTTTTTCGAACCCTGGAGTACCAGTATCGCGTCCCTCCAAGGCATCACTGGCGAGATAAGCCACGTAAGATTTGGCATTTTCTCCGCTCGGTCGCTGCTGTGCTACAAGTGAGCCAGAGAAAGAAAAAACGAGTGTCAGAATAATTAAAAACCGATTCAAATAATGTCTTTTTATGTTCATTCTATTCCTCCAAAATCTCGACGAATGAAATTAAAATTGATCAGCAATTTCAAACTAACGATAACTTTTGTGGTCGATTGGTCGGCGTTTAAACTTCTTTTTCTCCCATTTGATGTCAGTTAGCTTCTATGATCATTGCTAGTGGTCGGTTGAAGCAATTTGTCTCTTTAACAGATCAAACATTAGGATTGCCGCTTGTCGGGCGGCTTGATCTCTGATTTCCTGGCGAGAACCCTTAAAATGATATTGCTCGATCAAAATCTGATCGTTCCAAGAAACCCCGATGAACACCGTCCCGATTGGTTTTTCTGGCGTCCCACCCGTGGGTCCAGCAATACCACTTACAGCGATCGCGCAGTCAGCGCCGGTTTGCCTGACAATCCCGTCAAGCAATTCAGCAACCGTATTGTGACTTACTGCGCCATGCTGATCCAGCGTCTGCTGCTTTACCCCCAGCCATTTCATCTTCATTTCATTGCTATAACAAACTACTCCACCAATGAATACCTCTGAAGCGCCAGCGATATCGGTTAATAGCTTCGCAATCAGTCCCCCTGTGCAAGACTCGGCCGTGGCGATCGTTAGGCTTCGTTCTTTCAGTGCGGTGATAAGTTTGATGTATTCATCCATGTTTTGATTCGACCTAATTGACTTTTTGAATTGCCTGAATATATGACATCTTCGTTAAAAAATCAAGCTTATAAATTAAAAAAATGAATAAATCCTCATTTCTAAGTTTGAAAGAAAATTTAGAAGTGTCAGCGAAGCATTTGGCTGAAAATAATATTTCATCCACCAAAATGAGAGCTATGCATTAGGTGCATAACCCACCGTTCCTCGACCGACATGTTCAATTTCAAAGGCAGATTTTGGGATTAATTGTATCCATATAAACGGTGAGCTAATGTGACAGGCTATTCCGCTGCGCAAAAAAGACTTGAATTCATTGCAAAAATTCATTATCTTGGGCTCAAAAAATGACGGAGATTCTGATGAACAGGGAATTCAAATTTTCTTATCTAATTGCTATCATCGGTATCTTGATGGTTGCTATTATGGCGTTATACGTGCTGGTAATTCATCGGGAGCCAAGCTTAACTGAGCGTCTCGCCCGAGCAGAACGGGAGCACTTTGCCGAATTTCCTGGCATTCCCACATTTGTTGTGGGGATAGATACTACCCACGCTGATAGTCTTTTAATTAAGTTCTATCGCGCGCGCGATTTTCAGCCTGCCTGGATCGATGATAGAGGATTGAAGGACATTGCGGATAGTTTATTAGAAGCAATTCGAGGGGCTGCGGATGATGGACTTAATCCTAAAGAATATCATGTTGGGACGATCGATTCATTATTGACGCAATTTCAATTCCGTTTGAAGTCCAGAGCCCCAGTTGAGGTTGAAGGGCTGTTCAATCTGGAGATTTTATTGACGGACGCATTTTTGCTTTATGCGAATCATTTGCTGTCTGGACGGTTGAATCCAGAGACCATCGATCGAGAGTGGTTGACCTCCCGGCCTGAAGCCGATGTGGTGGCGATCCTAAATGACGCGTTGAAAGCGGGACGAATCCGACAGAAGCTGCTGAGTCTGATGCCTCAGATTCCCTGCTATGCTCAAATGCGTAAGGAGATGGTGCGCTATCGATCTCTGGCGCTCCAAGGGGGCTGGCCCATGGTGCCCCCAGGACCCTCCTTAAAAAAAGGGGATCGGGGAATGCGCGTGGCAGCATTGAGCGCACGACTCATCGCTTCAGGGGATTTAAAGCAGCGTCCCATGGCCTCGATCTCGGTCTTCGACGACACTTTGGAACAAGCAGTTAAAGATTTTCAACAGCGCTATGGGTTGGTGCCGCATGGAACTGTTGATCCAAGGACCATCGCAGCGTTGAATGTGCCAGCGCTGGAATACTTCCGCAAGATCGTGGTAAATTTGGAGCGCTGGCGTTGGTTACCAAGGGAACTGGGAAATCGGTACATCATGGTTAACATTGCTGCTTTTGCACTGGAGGTGGTAGAAAATGGCATTACTGTGATCCGCATGCCAGTGGTGGTGGGCAAAGACTATCGTCGAACCCCAGTATTCAGCTCAAAAATGACTTATCTGGTGCTCAATCCTTATTGGAACGTCCCAGAGACAATCGCCACGGAGGATATTTTAAAAGAGGCAAAGCGCGATCCGAGCTATTTGGTCAAGAGGAATATTGTGGTATTGAAGGGCTGGAACGATGAGACCCCGATTGATCCATTTCAGGTGAATTGGGCTGCCATCACCAAACAAAATTTGCCCTATCGGTTCCGACAAGCGCCCGGTCCACTCAATGCCCTGGGGCGAATCAAGTTCATGTTCCCAAATAAATACGACGTGTACATCCATGATACCCCCAGCCGGGCAGATTTTCAGCGTCCTGAGCGCGCGCTCAGCTCCGGTTGCATTCGGGTGCAAGATCCGATTGAATTGGCTGCATATGTGCTTCGCGGCAATCCGAATTGGACAAAAGAGCAGATCATAGCTGGACTGGAAAAGCTCACCAACTACACCATCACCCTGCCAGAACCGATCCCAGTGCATATCTTTTACTGTACTGCATGGATCGATGCCCAGGGACGCGTTCAGTTTCGGGAAGACATTTATGACAGGGATAAATTGGTACTGGAAGCCTTGCGCGCTGAGCAGATCCTAATGGATTGAGAGGCATATCGAGCTTGGGGATTATAAATATGCATATTTGACCACGGCTTTTTCTCCAAAAGGATGCCTTTTTTCAGATCCCTTTTAGAGACAAGCTCGTGCAATTTTCATCAAACCGAACACCGGGATCGTGCAATTTTCAAAATAGTTCTGTTGGCCCAAAAATAGAGCAAAAGAACCAGTTCAGAGCCATTGCATCATCCTGGTTTGATCATTAGCGATTGGGGTCGATCCAGCGCTCCCAATCAGGGTCGCTCAGCTCGCCGCGCGCTGTGGAATGAACCAACTCCAAATTGCCAAATCCCTGCTTATCAACAAACACAAATATGACTCCTCCCTGGATTGAAAAATATTTCCAGATGTGGTGCTCTTTATGCTCCATATTGAGTGGGAAGCGCTCGATCTCGTCTGGAACGCCGTAAAGCAATAACACCCGACCGCGATCGCTTTTATACCCTTTTTTAAATCCTGAGAACTCCTTATTGGCCGTGTTCACCAACTTTAAATAGTCATCGCGGAATTCGTTTTGGGGTGTCTCTGGTGATTTGTCGCGTTTGCGCCAAAACTCAATCAAAAATGCCTGTTTGCCTTGAGCATCTAGGGTCTTGTAAATTTCTTTCTCCTCTCGAGTAGCGATATAGCTTGCCGCGTCAAATTCTTCATCCAATGTTTGCGTGGACATGCCTTTATAGATTCGTTCCATCGCTGCCTGGAATTTCTCTTCAGCTCGATGTTTCGCTACGCTGTCGCTCACTGCCAAGTCGCCCTCTCGATAGATAAAGAACTTTTTTCGTTTGGCGATCGCTGCTCCTGTAGACAGATCTTTGGCTTCGAGCTCAAAGAAATATGTGCCGGACTGAAACGAGATAATATTCATCCCGCTCACTTCAACTGCAGATTCCCCAGGTTTTTTCTTCAGCCGGGCTGGAAATTCGCGCACAACCTGTCCATCGCCATCAATGATCCGATATTGAACGGAATAATTCGACGTATCATTACCGCTCCACTCAGCAAGATTATAAATCTCAGTGTAAAACATGAGCATTGGCAGTCCAGTCCCATAAAATTGATCAGGATTGGGAATGACCTGATAGCCATTTTTATAAAACAAATTTCGCTCAGTGTTGGGTCGAATTTGCGTGGCCAATTCAATATCACTGAGATTCAGCGTGCCGGTATCGAACGATTCGATGGTGAGCGGGAGTTGTTTCTCCCGCTGGAGCTGGGAATTCTCATCCCGCAACCGGACCTTTAGCTGATAGTTTCCGGGTTTGATAGCAAAATACCCCAGACCAAACAGCTTTTGGTTCGATGTGAGTTCGGCCAAACTATCAATACGCGTGATACTCTGCCACGTATCGGACGCCAGCAACGAATCCCGTTGCCAGATCTCAGCCTGAAATGAAAATTCAGCTTTCCATGTCTTCCCATCTGGAACGAACTTGAGATGATCCCGATAAATCGAGTAATAAAGCTCCAATAGCACAAAATTGTCCTGCGCTCGAAATCGGCCGAAATCAAATCCGAAATTGAACCGTTCCAAGCTCAACGTTGAATCTGCCAGCGATTGACAATATGTTAGATTGCCAGCTACCAATGTGGCTATTGCAATGATCAATCCTATGATTGCCAACCTAATATAACTCATTTTTTCCCTCCAAAAATTTCATCAGAAACTTTTGCAACTTAAACGAAAACCAAACAGGTCATCATCATCGCTGCAGATAAAGGATTGGCTGAAATTTCAGTCAATTTCCAATAAGCTTTGTCCATCTACCAAGCCGACAGCTAATTAACCTGGTATCTCTGAAAATATGTTTAGCAGTAATTGTCTTATTCTAGTTTGACTGATACAATCTTAGAAACCCCACTCTCCTCCATCGTGATGCCATAGAGGCAATCTGCCGATTTCATGGTGAGCTTATTATGCGTGACGATAATAAATTGAGTAGTACTGGCAAATTGCCGAATCGCATGGATGAATCGTTTCACATTATTGTCATCCAATGGCGCATCTACCTCATCCAAGATGCAGATTGGACTGGGTTTGACCAGGTAGATCCCGAAGAGTAGCGAGATAGCGGTCAGTGCTTTCTCACCAGTAGAGAGCAAGCTGAGAGATTCCATGCGCTTGCTTTTGGGATTGGCTTTGATTTCGATTTCTGCTTCTAAAGGATCCTCATTTGGAGCGATCACCAGATCGGCATCTCCCTCCGGGAAAAACTGTCTAAACACCTTGATGAAATTGGCGCGAATCTCTTGAAACACTGTATTGAATTTTTGTTGCGCGGTTTCATTGATATGCGATATAGTCTCTTTTAAATTTTGCTCAGCCGCAATCAGATCTTCATGTTGCTTTTGCAAAAAATCAAGCCGAGCTTTCTCTTCTTCATATTCTTTCAACGAAAGGAGGTTCACTGGGCCAAGACTTTTGATTTTCTCACGCAGCGCATTAACTTGCGCCTCATCTACTGTGACGTCATAGCTGGGATCAATCGGTTGTCGTTTCAGCTCGACATCGTATTCCTCTATCATCCGATGATATAGATTGTCAGCATTAATCCGCAGTTCCGATTTTCTTAATTCGATCTGATGCAATTGTTCCGCTACTGACTCCCGTTCCTTGCGAAGCTGGCTGATGGCCCGGCTTTTCTCATCGACATTGTCTCGCAGGGAACGATAGCGCCCTTCCAGCTCAGTCACCCGAGCCTCTTGTGCTTCTTTTTCGACGTAATTCTGGGTCACCAATTCGCTAAGCTCCTCAATCCGACCCTCTAGTTGCGCCCTCTGTTCATCAGCGCTGACCAGCTCTTGTTCAAGACGCCGAATGGTCCTTTCATAATCCTCGATCGATCGCTGCGCTTGGTCAGATTCGCGCCGCAGGTTTCGCTCGTTGCCCAATAGTTCCACTACGGTCAAATTCAATCGATTAACTTTTGTCGACTGCTGATTGCGCAATTCCAAAATCTGATCCAGCTCCTGACGATGATCTTGAAATTGACGATTCATTTCTGTGTAAGCATTCTGGTGCATCACCACTGCTTGAGCTAATTTTTGATGCTGTTGCTCTTTTTGTTCTAACTCAGCATCGATTTGAATTTGCTGGGTTCGACACACCTCACGACGCTCGTTCATCTGACTAATTTGATATTGCACCTGCGAACGTTTTAATTCGGTATCAGAAAGCTGCTGTGCAATCTGTTTGATTTGGTGCACCAATTCGCTCTTGCGCTGCTGCAACCCCATCCGCTGTGCCTCATCCGCTCGCAATTTTCTTTCAAGCGACTCAAGCCTTTGATGCAATTCATCGATCTGCTGCTGAAGCTTTCGGACTTGATCGTGACGACCCACAATACTTTCCGATTCCGATTGTTTCTGTCCCCCCTTGATCCCACCCCAGTTGAAAATCAATTCGCCAGATAATGTGACGAAATGGATATCACGTGAATTTTCCGATTGACTCAGGCGCTGGGCAGCGGAGCGATCTGTGACAACCAAATAGCGACCAATCATCAACTGGATCGCTGGCCGGAACTGAGCCGGACAGCTCACCAGATCCGCAGCCCAACCAAGCACATCAGGATCTGATGGAGCTGGTTTGAAAGTGCTGCTTCCAACCACACGCTTCAGCGGAACAAAAGTCACGATCCCCTGGTGATGCTCACTTAGTTCGTCGATGCCAAGGTATGCCGCTTCCTCATCAGCGACCAACAAGCAGGCAGCGCGATCTCCTAATGCCGATTCAATCGCTTTTCGATAGCTATCTTCCACACCAATCGCCTCAGCCAATGTGGTATAAAATCCATGCGACGGTCCCAACCGATCCATCAAAAATTTGATCCCTGGGGGATAATCCGCGTAACTTTCCAACAGCTCCTGGATAAATGTGAGCCGCTGCTGCTGGCGCTCAATCTCGGTGTTCACTTTCCGCATGGCATCTTTCGTTTGATCAATCTGCTGCTGCAATTGCTCAAATTCTAATTCCAATTGCGCTTGTGTTTCCACCAACTCATCCGAATTGGTCCTGAGTCGCTCCTCTTGCTCGGAGAGCTGTTTTTGTTGTTGTTCCAACGCCCCGATTCGGCTCACCAATTGCTCTTGTTCGGTGACCAAACTGGCCCTTTGTGCTTTTAAGTGGTCCAGTTGCGAGGTCATCCGTTCAAGTGATCGTTGCTGCTCCGCAAGCGATTGCATCTGTTGCAGCAATTCCCGCTCAGACTGCTGGGTTTTTATCCTTCGTTCCGAGATCTGATCATCCAGCAGCTTGAGGGCTTGCTGCGCTTGTTCGAACTCCAGCCGGGCTTGCTCCAACCCTGTTGCCAATTCAGCAAGCTGATGTTCAATATCAATTCGCTGGTTTTGGTGATTGGCAATCCGAGTTTTGAGCGTTTCGATTTCACCAGCGATCCTGGTCTTATTATCGGTGAGGGATTTTATACGCTCACGACTCAGTAAAATTTCTTCTTCTCGTTTGCGGATTGTGTCGAGGATCTGGTTCAAGCTGACTTGAGCCTGCCGAAGCTGCTCCTCCAATTGAAGCAAATCAGACTGAAAGGCCTCGACTTCAGCTTCCTTGAAAGAAATCTGCGATGTCAAACTCTCGCGATGGCGGGTGAGTGATTCATAATTTTGATTCAGTGGGGCAAGTTCTTCAGAGATCCGATTAAAATGAAAGCTGGCCACCCGAATTTCGGTCTCTTTCAATTCTTGAGCCAGTTCCTGATAACGTTGTGCTCGTCGCACCTGCCGATGGAGCGAATTGACTTTGCTCTGAACTTCGGTGATAATATCTGCAAGTCGCACTAGATCTTGTTCAGTTGCATCCAGCTTGCGCAGCGTGAGTTTGCGCCGTTGCTTATACTTGGAGATTCCAACCGCCTCTTCAAAGATGCGTCGGCGATCCTCGGGCTTGCCATTCAAGATGGATTCCACCATACTCAATTCGATTACCGAATACGCATCCGGTGTTAGCCCAGTGTCCATCAACAGGTCGGTAATATCTTTCAAGCGGCAAGGATTGTTATTAATGAGATATTGGCTTTCACCAGAACGGAATAATCGTCGGGTGATCATCACTTCAGAATATTCTACCGGCAGGATTTTCTGGGTATTATGAATCACTATTGAGACCTCGGCCATACCTAACGGCTTGAGATTTTTCGAGCCGTTGAAAATCACATTCTCCATTCGATCGCTTCGCAGCGTACCAGCCCGCTGCTCCCCTAACACCCAGCGAATCGCATCAACCACATTGCTTTTGCCGCAACCATTTGGTCCTACAACCCCAGTGATGCCCGGCATAAATTCAAACACCGCTTTTCTTGCGAACGATTTAAAACCGAAAATATTTAGCCGTTGAATATACACAACAACCTCACCGCGAAAAATCGATTAAAATTCATATCATTTCTTTAGGAGATCTCAATAATCAAACCACCAATTTTAACATAATAATTAATAAAAGTCAAGTTTTTTTTCGCCAGGTCGATCCGATAAACCCTCAGCTCATTTGCCCGCGCCCTGCAAAGCTTAGATCACCATCGTTAATCCTCAGCTAACTAAATCAAATTTGGCTTCTTCAGAATTAGATTCAATCAATGAAATAATGCTTGATTTTGTGCTACGATTTTGTTATTTTCTTGCCGCTTAATTGATATCATAACTTTTAGGACGATCGAAGTGAACCATCGACAGTCAGCTCGATTTTGGACGATTCCCAATCTCCTCTCTATTTTTCGTATCTTGCTTGTCTTCCCCATTGCTTATTTTGTCTGGAAAGATCATTTGCGACCAGTGATCATCTTGGCGTTAGTTTCAATCGCCAGTGATTACTTGGATGGTATTATTGCACGGCGTTACCATCAGATTTCTGAATGGGGCAAATTATTGGATCCTTTAGCAGACAAGCTGGCGATCGCCGTCATTTTGATCGTGCTCTATTTCAAACAAAATGTTCCGCTCTGGCTCGTGGGGATTGTCATTGGTCGTGACGTCGCCATTGCAATATTGGGCCTCTTTTTGGCTAGCAAATTTAAATATGTCGCTGCCTCGAATATGACGGGGAAGGTTACAGCTAACGTGCTCGCACTCATGGTCGTCAGCTATATTTTCAATCTGGAGCTTTTTGAAAAAATTTTGACCATTGCTGCGATCATCATGATTTTCATTTCCAGCTATTCCTATCTCAAATATTTTATCACCATGCTAAAACAAGCGCCAGGGAGTAATTCCGTCAGTTCGTAACAATTTCCCAGAATTGACATCATGCCATATCGGTGAGCAATAATTGAAAAGTAATCGGCTGCATTGAAAAATTGCAGCCGAGCAAGCATTGTATTTTCGATCACGCAATCCATTTTCGGATGACTATTAATGGATTTGGTTGATAATGGAAGGGAGTTTCTTCTAACGGGTCAACTGATTTGGGTGGCCCCAGAAAAGATATATCCTGCGCTTCTTACGCTCTTGATATATATGGGGTGTGATGGGTCAGGTTCAAAATATTTCCTGAGCCGCGCAACAAAATTATCCACGGTGCGGGTCTCGAGATCAGGGCTCAGCCCCCAGACATTTTTCAGGAGTTCATGGCGCGACACAATTTTCCCCTGATGATCGATGAGATATCTGAGCACCATGGCCTCTCGCTTCGTCAGCCGAATTTCGCGATCGCCAGCACGACAAGAAAGATCATTAAAATTGACCTGATTATCCCCAAAGCGAACAACTGGTTGTTCAGATATGATCTGCCGATACCACTTTTTTCTGCGGAGCATCCGTTTCACCCGGAGAAGCAGCTCTTTTAAGTGGAACGGCTTGGTCAAATAATCGTCAGCGCCGAGCTCTAATCCGCGAACGATATCGTCTGCAGAGTTTCTGGCAGTAAGCATTAAAATTGGGATCTGGGGCGATTTGGCACGAATTTGACTGGCTACTTCAAATCCATCGTCATGATAGGCAAGCATAATGTCAAGAATAATTAAATCATATTCATTCTCATTAAACAGCTTTAGCGCCGCTGCCCCATCACGCGCAATCGTAACGTCGTATCCTTCCTCGGTTAAATTGTATTCAAGGCCGACTGCCATCGATTGCTCGTCTTCGACCAGCAAGATCTTGCTTCGAGGTGCAAGCTCTGGCTCACAATTGTCATGTCGCTTGTTCAATCCGTTTCTTCCTCTTAATCGTCTCTTTTAATAAACGATTGATATAGCGTTTATGGCTCTGCTTATAAATCGGCAATTCCAGTTGGATGAGTGTCCCTAACCCATTTTCGGGGCTCAACGCCTTCACTCGCCCTCCATGGTATTTGACGATCTCTCGTGTGATATAAAGTCCTAATCCAGTGCCGCTGATGTTCGGTTGCTGCTTTCTTGTTACGCGATAGAACTTTCCGAAAACTCGTTTCCGCTCGCTGGCAGGGATGCCAGTCCCTTGATCGATGAACTCGATTCGGAAATATTTATCGGTCCGGGAGCTTTTTATTTGCAGCACGAAGTTCCCCGCAGCATATTTTACCGCATTATCAACCAAGTTGTTGAAAACCAATTTGAGTGAATTCTTATCGATCACACAGCGACAACGAGGCGGGGTATTAAATGAAATTCGGCTGGTTATCTCCTCGGGATACCTCGCAATTACTTCATTGATGAGCTTAGGGATCAGCTTCGCCGTGTTGTATACCTTAAATTCGAACGCCAGGCGCTTCTGATCAATGCTAATGGCACCTAAAATCCCATCGATAACCCCCTGCAACCGATAGACATCTCGCATCATCAATTGGGTGAATTCATGAAGCTTTTGCGGAGGGACAGCTCGCGCCTGGATCGTTTCAAGACAGAGTTGAATCGAGGCTAACGGCGATTTTAATTCGTGGGTGATCGTCGTAATAAATTGATCTTGAACTCGATTCATCATGAGTTGTCGATTCAGATAAATGTAGATGAAATAGAACCCAGCTTGCAGCAGCACCAAAAGAATGCACCCGAAAATCAGCACCAAAACATGATAGCTCCCGGGTCGGAGTGCTGGCGATAACTGATCACCAACATTTTTGATAATAATATGGTTCGAAATATAGAAATAAATCCACAACGCCGCCAAACTTAGCCAGACAAACTGAACCGCGATTAACACCACCACTGGACGAATAAGTCGTGGGATTTTCTTTTTCATTATACTCATAACCTATATCTTAATGGCTTGTATCGCAATACCTTCATCATCTAATCCATTTTGAATTTCGAAATATTACTTTTCGAGTGCTGATAATTCGGACTCGATTCTTCACTTTTGTCTGCCAAACGAGAGATCCCTTGCGCCAATCACCCTGTTCATGAAAAAGCAAAACCTCAACACTTGCTTTACTGAATGTTTGAGTTGTTTAGCGAGCTCTTTGCCCAGAAAAATATTTCAATCCATAATTCGTTGAAATTTGAATTTAATCTTTGCTCAATTTATAAAAAAAATCTTTTTGACACAAGAAGAAAATTTGATCTTTTTCTCAATGCTTTCCTGCCGTCTTCCCAAAATTGTCACGCGAAAACTTCTCTGTTTTTTATGCGACATTAAAAATCCAGATCGCTGTAACTTCAGCATCCCGAAATCGACTTCATCAATGGATCAAAACCTAGAAATGGGAAATTCAGAAGTAATAAGGCAAATGGATTGACAAAGGATAAAATTAATCCATCTGTTGCAATGTGGCACAACTTGTTTCTTAGTTGTACACCCGATTTCAAAATGGTAGTTGCATAGACTCAAACTATCCTTGTGTTGCACTTATCAATGTCATTCATTTGGACCTTAGAAAGATGCACTTTATCGTGGCATGTTTTTTGTTGATGCTCAATTAAAATTTATAATCTTTATGCATGGTTGTCTTTTTGGCATCATGCTCGTTTCGCATTTCAACTAACCGTTTCTAGGGAAGATTCTCTTGGACGATTCATGCAGAATTTATCACCACATGAAGAATTTGATCGTTCGCTGCAGTATTCGCTCCGAAGCAACGAAATGATAGCAAATCTACGGTTCCCTAAAGAATTCAAACGAAGCTGGCTCAGCCGATATGATCCCCGATTCGTTGCAATTCTGCTGGGGACTTTCGTATTTCAGGCAAGTTTGCTTTGGTTTCTGGTTTCCTGGGTTGAAAGACATCCTCAAGGATTAGATTCCCGGACAATCCAGCAGCGCTACGCTCATCTGCTATTAGAACAAAGCGGAGAGAGCGATTTCTTTGCCAAATTTTCCAAAAAGCAAGAGACCTATTTTTATGCTTTTTCTGAAAGAAATGATCGTTCGTTTGCCGAAATCGCAACCTCAGCCGAGATAATGAGGTCTGGCGGTAAACAAGCTGGGTTTCGCGAGGGATCGAATCGAGGGATCTCATCTGTACCCGGTGGCAGGACACTGAGAGCCTCAGAAGCATGGGGCAATGGAGCATTCAGCGGATCTGGAAGCAATGAACCATCACCAGGCGTTGCAGCAATGGGCATTTTAGCCTATCTTACAAATGATCCCCAAGGCACTGGCAAAGAAATCAGGGACGTTCTCAGCTATCAAGCTGCTGGAAACGGGAGCGTAGATGGCACATTGTTAGCCTCAGGCTACGGTATTTATGGTCGTGGTGGCGAATTAGCGGCTGGCTCTGGAGCTTCTGCTGGCAAGACCAGCGGCTTCAAAGGGATTAAGACTGTGGTTCCTGAAGAAGATATCGAGGCCTCATTGACACCTTTAGACAGAGCAAGCTTAAAAACGATTGCAAAAAATACTGAATTGGAGGCATCCCAAGAAGCGCTGTTAGCTCAAAAAGCCCATAAAGCCGTTGCCCGAAAACCAGATCAGGTGACTCGTGTGGTAATGGAACATAATCGCGCCATCCAAGATTGTTATAAGCAGGCACTTAAACATCAACCTGATCTCAAGGGCAAGGTCGTCGTTCGGTTTTTTGTCGCTCCCGATGGAAAAGTTACAAATGTTGAGCTCATTAGCAGCACGGTGGATTATGAACCGATGATCCATTGTATCTTGAACCGAATCCGACATTGGAATGATTTTGGCGAATGCGATATATCCTTAGGCACGGTGGGTTACCGACAGACTTATGTATTTGGGTATTAAGCTTTCTATAATGCATCATCCTACCACTATGGGAGAGATTTTTCCCATGATCATAAGAACCCCGCAATGCAACTAGCTTGTCTGCTATGAATCAAAAACCGTCTTAATTCTTCGATCCAATTCAATCGACTGAGGCGTCACCAAAGCCCGATAGGCGATGACTTCAACCCCGTTCAAATATGCCTCATGTAAATGAGCGCTGTAAACTGGGTCAATATGGCTGGCTGGGCCGAAATAATTTCCATCGTATCTTTGGATGAGGAACAAAATGACAGCTCGATGCCCTTGCTGTTTCAACGCCATTAGTTCCATAAGATGTTTGCTGCCCCGCGCTGTTACCGCATCAGGGAATAGGGCCACACCGTTTTCCACCAAAGTCACATTTTTGATTTCGACGAAGCATCGTTGATCGCCATTCTGCAAGAGTAGGTCCAGACGACTGTGGGCTCCAATTTTTGGTTCCCGAATGACCTCGCGATACCCGATAAATTCAGGCATTTTTTTCTGGAGGATGGCTTCTTGCACCAAACGATTCGGGATTTGGGTGTTGATGCCGACCCAAATCGAGCGAACTTTTATCATTTCCCAAGTATATGGATGTTTTCGGTTGGGATTTTCGTGGTAGGATAATCTGACTTCACTCCCAGGTGTATTGCATGACAACATGCTGCCAGAGTTCGGGCAGTGTGCGGTCACGATCGAACCATTGCTTAATTCGATATCCGCTAAAAATCGCTGATATCGGCGCACCAGTCGACCTGGCATCAATGGCTGGTTGAATCTCATAAGTCTTTTTTAGCCCTAAAAGCATTGAACCAAGCGATTTCGTTGAGCTCATGGCGTTTTTGCGGCCGGGTCGGCTGGCGATCAGGGTACCCCATACTGATTAGGGAAACGATCTTGTAGGACCGCGGAATATTAAAAAATTTTCTGATCTTTTTGCCATTGAACCAGCCGATCCAGCACGTCCCCAATCCCAGTTCCTGAGCTTGCAGGACCAAATGCTCTCCTGCAATCCCGATGTCTAACAAATAGAAATTAACGCCTTGAATTTGACTGCCGATCCGATTGGCTAAAATGTCCAATTTCGCCAGAATAATGATGATGACTGGAGCTTTGGCGGCAAAACGGGTTGGAGTATAGATTCCCGAAAATGCCACACTGGAAAATTTGCGAATGATACCTGGATCGTCCAGTACCAAGAAACGCCATGGCTGGACATTCTCAGCCGATGGTGCCAGTCGGGCAGCCTCGAGGCATTGCAAAATCTTCTCTCGCTCGACTGGACGCTGTTGATAACTCCGAATACTGCGGCGTGCTTTGATCAATTGTAGGAGGCAGCTTGAATTCATCATTGAATAAGTGCTTGCTTCGCAATGATAAAAAAGGAGATTTTATGATCATAAAATCTCCTCCAATGATTTTCAAACGAGTCGATAATACTTTCAAAGCTGATCAGCAATCGTATGGTCTTCTAACTATATCTCCATAATCTCCTGCTCTTTGACCTTGAGGATCTCATCGACCTTCTTGATATAATTATCTGTCATTTCCTGGATTTTATCCTGAGCGCGATGGGAATCGTCCTCAGAAATATCCCCGTCTTTCTCTCCCTTTTTGAGGGATTCATTGGCATCTCGCCGGGCATTGCGGATCGAAACCTTAATCTCCTCACCTAATTTTTTCGTTTGCTTCACCAGATTGAGCCTTCGCTCCTCAGTGAGCGGCGGGATAGGCAGCCGAATAATATGACCATCGCTCATAGGCGTGAGTCCAAGGTCAGATTTCTGAATCGCTTTTTCGATTTCATTGATCATGCTCTTATCCCACGGCTGCACGGTGATCAATCGAATTTCCGGCACAGAGATATTCGCTACCTGTTTCAATGGGACCACGGAGCCGTAATAGTTGACCTTAATGCCATCCAGAATTGCAGGAGAAGCTTTACCAGTTCGAATCTTATTCAATTCATATCGAAGATTTTCGATGGCCTTTTTCATTCGCTCTTCGGCTTGATTTTGAATTTCTTTAACCATTTTGCTCCTCGCAAACTATAGTTCCGATGGAATCGCCCAAAATTAATCTTTTCAGATTCTCTTTGACAGTCAAATTAAATACGATTATGGGCAGATGATTTTCCATGCATAATGTCACCGCGGTAGTATCCATGACCTTCAATCGTTTCTTGACCACATCGAGATAGCTGAGTTGATCAAACTTTTTCGCATTGGGATTGATTTTCGGATCGTCATCATAGACGCCATCGACTTTCGTGCCCTTAATGATGGCATCTGCCTCGATTTCGATTGCACGTAACGCAGCGGCAGTGTCCGTGGTGAAATACGGATTGCCGGTTCCGCCGGCAAAAATCACCATCCGTCCCTTTTCCAAATGGCGGATCGCTCGCCGACGGATGAATGGCTCTGCTAATTGTTCCATTTTGATTGCCGTCAATACTCGCGTTTGGACACCATACCGTTCCAGGTAATCCTGAAGTGCCAGAGCATTGATGACTGTGGCAAGCATTCCCATGTAATCGGCAGTAACACGATCCATTCCTCGCGCGCTGGCCGAAAGCCCACGAAAAATATTCCCGCCACCGATGACCACCCCAATTTCTACCCCAAGATCTTTCACCTCTTTTAATTCAATCGCAATTTCATTTACGACTTGCGGGTCAATCCCAAGTCCCTGCTTGCCCATCAGGGCTTCGCCACTTAATTTGAGAAGAACGCGTTTGTATTTTGGCTCTGGCATTGCTTCCTTTCAATTACAGTGCCCCTAGTTGGAATCGAGCAAACCGCTTGATCTTAATATCACTCCCAATTTTACCCATCAGCTCTTTCATTAATGCTTGAACGGTTATGTTGGGATCTTTAATGAAACTTTGTTCCAGCAAACAGACTTCTTGATAAAATTTTTCCATCTTTCCCTGAGCGATCTTTTCCGCAATATGCTCTGGTTTCTTCTGTTCCATGACCTGGGATTTATAAATGTTCATCTCTCGCTGCACAATTTCAGGCGCCAGGTCATTGCGGTGTACAACCAAAGGATTGCTTGCGGCAATTTGCATCGCGACATCATGCACAAAGGTGCGGAATTCACTCTGCCGCATCACATCACTACTATTGCAACTGATTTCAACCAGCACTCCCAACTTGCTGCCAGGGTGGATGTAGCTATCGATCATCCCATCTGTTGTTTCATAACATTCGAACCGCTTAATTGAGATATTTTCTCCGATCTTGCCGATCAGGGTCTTTTGCACTTCCTCGACCGTTTTTCCCGGATCATCTAAAAACTTTTGCTGCAACAAACTGGCAGTGTCCTTCGGTTTTTTGGTCCCAATATGCAGCGCAAGCTGGTTGACAAAATTTTTGAAATCATCAGTTTTTGCTACGAAATCAGTTTCACAATTGACCTCCAACAAAACGCCAAGCCGATGATCTGGTTGGACAAAGCTGGCAATCAACCCATCTTTGGTCTCTCGACTGACCTTTTTTTCCGCCTTAGCGATGCCTTTTTTTCGTAATATTTCAATTGCTTTTTCCACATCGCCATTGCTCTCGGCTAACGCCCGCTTACAATCCATTATTCCAGCACCAGTTGTCTCGCGGAGGCGCTTCACATCATCTGCTGTTATTGACATCCTATGCTCCTATTCAACTATTCAACTTCTTCAAGCTCTACCGTCTTTTTTTCTTCGATCAATTCCTCTTCAACCTGCTCATACACTTGGCCTTGTCGCGCTTCAATAATGGTATCCGCGATGGCACGGGTAATGATATTGATCGATTTGAATGCATCATCGTTCCCCGGAATTGGAAAGTCAATTAGATCTGGGTCTGAATTCGTATCGACTAATCCAATGATCGGGATATTCAGTCGGTGCGCTTCCTGAACCGCAATCGCTTCTTTTTTGACATCGACAATATACACGGCGCCGGGCAATTTGTTCATCTCTTTAATTCCGCCAAGCACCTTCTCCAATTTTTCTTTTTCACGTTCAATCCGCAACACTTCTTTTTTGGTCAACCGCTCATAACTGCCATCTGTGGCCATTTTTTCGAGGTTCTTCAGGCGCTTGATGCTCTTTTTCACGGTTACAAAGTTCGTCAAAGTACCACCTAACCAACGCTCGTTCACATAAAACTGGCCGCAGCGCTCCGCCTCGATCCGAATAATATCCTTGGCTTGCTTTTTCGTTCCGACGAACAGCACGCGCTCGCCCGAGCGAACAATATTCGCGACTTCAGCGCAAGCACGTTCCAACATGGCAAGCGTCTTTTTAATATCGATAATGTAGATATCGTTTTTTTCCATGAAGATAAATTTCTTCATCTTCGGGTTCCAGCGTCTCGTTAAATGGCCAAAATGAGTTCCAGCCATCAAAAGGTCTTGCAAAGTTACATTCATGAATGATCTCCTTGTGATTTGGGTTAAGCCGCCACAATTGCCGATTCACAGCCGCAAATAGAACTATGCTACATCAAAGGCGTTTAGCCTTGACCAATGCAGCGAACAGATTCGGCTGAAAACCAGTCAGAACCATTTCTGGCACCCCTGACGATAGGCAACTGTGTGTGTTGTTATGAAGCAATAAATTATCGTTTTGAAAATTGGAAACGTTTTCTGGCTCCAGCCATACCATATTTTTTTCGCTCGACCTCGCGGGGGTCTCTCGTTAAAAACCCATTGGCGCGAAGGATCGGCCGCAAATCTTCATTGTACCTCAGCAGGGCTCGCGAAATGCCCAACCGGAGGGCACCCGCTTGACCAGAAAGTCCACCACCGTAAACATCGGCAACAATATCGAATTTGCCCAGCGTTTCGGTTTGCACCAGGGGTTGTTCGATGATCATTTTTAACGTTTCCCGTTTAAAATAATCGAGCAGCGACTTGTTATTGACCAATATTGTTCCAGTCCCTGGTTTAATTCGCACGCGGGCGATGGAGCGCTTTCTGCGACCGGTTGCCTGATACTCTAATTCTTTCATACTATTCCTCAAAATGATCTTTTAAAGGTTCCTCATAAAGTTAGCATCCGCTAAAAAACCAACTTTTCAGGTTGTTGGGCGACATGGGGATGGTTTTCCCCAACATAAATGCGCACCTTCGTAAACATTTTTCGGCCTAAGCGATTCTTTGGCAACATCCCTCGGATAGCATGCTCGAGAACGCGTTCTGGCCGAGTCGCCATTAGGCTCTCGAAGGACGTTTCTCGCAGCCCACCTGGATACCCAGTATAGTGCCGATAGCGCTTTAAATGCACTTTCTTACCAGTTAAACGGATCTTGTCCGCGTTGATGATAATCACATGGTCCCCAACATCCATGTGCGGCGCAAACATTGGCTTATGCTTGCCTCTCAAAATTCGGGCAACTTGACTGGCCAGTCGCCCCAGAACTTGATTCTTGGCATCGACCAAAAACCAGCGGCGTTCGATATCCCGCTCACTTGGTGAATACGTTTTCAATTTCGTTTCTCCTAACTTAACTTGTTTGATTGCGTCTGATCAATTGCACACAACAGCTCATTTTAAAAGTCCAAAAGATAAGCAAATTTAACCTAATAAGCAAGAAATTTTTCATGGAAATTTCATTTTAATTCCTCGACAACTTGATCGTATTCCATCATCCGACCATTTTTCGCGATAATCTCTTGTAACGTTCGCTCTGAATCCTCTGGACTTACCCCTTTTATGGCATCGATTAATATATTAACCTTGAAACCATGTTGGAGTGCGTCCAAAGCTGTGGTACGCACGCAGTAATCCGTAGCGATTCCAGCAATATACAATTTTTTGATTTTGCGTTCCTTCAAAAGCTCAATGAAAAAGCGCTGCTGAGCGTCCTGAGCATCAAACACCGAATAACCATCCAGTGATGGATCCGTACCTTTGGATAATATGATTGCTGAACTCGGCACGTGAAAATCAGGATGAAAGGCTGCACCAGGGGTGTTTTGAACGCAATGCACTGGCCATGGGCCCCCGAATTCCTTAAAATGCTTTGTCTCAGCCGGATGCCAATCTCGCGAAACAAATATGGGAAGTTGATGCTGCAAAAAAAGCTTAACATATTCATTGATCTTCGGAACAATTTTATCGCCATCAGCCACGGCCAGAGCACCACCTGGGCAAAAGTCGACTTGGAGATCGACCACAACCAATGCTTTATCTGTCTTCATGGCTAACACCTCAATATTTCAGAGCTGAATCCTTTCGCTAAACAGAAACGATCTTTCGCATCCTTTATGCCCTGAATTTCAACCGACATTCAATACCAAATCGAACCTGTTCAGCCGAAGAATTCCGTTTGACATAATTGCCAATTTGAGCTTTATTACCGCATAAACCATCGTACTCAAACAAATCTCTTTCAACTTTAGAAAAAAAGCTTAGAATAATAGTGAAAATAAATGAAAAAAGCAATTACAATTTTTTCTGGTTTAAAGCCTATTTGATGCAAAAGTTCCGGAGTTAGATGAGGTTGTTCCCTATTGAAAGATTAATCTCGGATTAACGCATCATACGCTGAGCCTTTCAGCAGAGGGAGAAACTTGTGAACTGCCGCATGGAACGGGAAATGGCTTATTTCGCTCAAGCAGACCCAGCGATATTGAGCTGGCCCATTGAGCAAGATATTATCGGATTGTGCCTGACAATCGAATACATCCAGAATGATTTTAAAATGGGTATAGGCATGATGCACTTGAGTGATGAAACGATCGATTGTTACGTCGAGGTTGGTTTTCTCTTTTATCGTTCGAAGGCAGCCTTGCTCAGGCGATTCTCCAGGATTCAGCCGCCCGCCGGGAAATTCCCACAATCCACCCAACAATCCTTCCGATTGGCGCTGGGTGATCAAGATTCGTCCATTATAATGAATCACTCCAACTGCAATCCGATAAGTCGGCGTTGTTCTCATGCCTACCGATCGGGGATAACTATCTTGCTGGTTAGTCTGGGAGGCGAGGCAGAATGATTGGACGGGACATTGGGAACACCGAGGAGACTCTGGCCGACATATCATAGCACCTAATTCCATCATCGCTTGATTAAAATCGCCGGGCTGTTCATTATCCAGAAGCGCATTCATCCGTGCCTGAAATAACCTGGCATGGGCAGATTGATTCACTGGTTGGTCCATTAAAAACAATCGGGCTAACACGCGTTTTACATTTCCATCAACGACGGCATACCGGGCATTGAACGCCTGGCTTAATACGGCTGCTGTGATATAATTTCCAGCACCAGGAAGGCTTTTGAATTCCTTATATTCGCTGGGAATTTTGCCGTCAAATTTTTCTATGACGATTTGGGCAGCACGATGGAGGTTTCTTGCCCGTGCATAATATCCCAAGCCCTCCCAAGCCTTCAATACTTGATGAAACGAGGCATTCGCTAAGGCGAAGATATCGGGAAATTGCACCAAAAAGCGGTCATAATATTGCAACACTTTCTTCACCTGGGTTTGTTGAAGCATCACTTCGGCAACCCAGATTTTATACGGATCTTTTGTCTCTCGCCAGGGAAGCAGCCGACGATACCTGCCAAACCATTCTAAAAGTTTGGACTGAAATTGTACGATTTGATCTGCGGTCATAACTAATTTTTCTTTTGAAATGACTATTGAGATTAAATTAATGGATTGACTTCTGAATACCGAAGTCGCTACCAAATCCTTAGGTTAGTACTCATAAATTTAAAAATGGAAAAATGATGATCGCTATCTAATTTTCTCAAATTGGTCGTCTGAAAAATAATCGGTTGTCACATGGAATAAATATTGAATTGCTGGAACTGAGGAAATGGCTGGAGAGGATGCTAAGGGAACAGCTTCTGCTTTAGTTGTTTTTTTAACATTTCTCTTGCCCGAAAGATACGCGCCTTAACTGTGCCCAGAGGGATATTGAGAATTTGGCTGATTTCTTCGTAGGATTTTTCTTCAGTATGTCGCAAGATAATCGAAACCCGATATTTCTCGGGCAAATTCTGAATAGCCTGTTCGATCAGCCGCGTCTTCTCTTTCGATAGCAGGGTATTTTCTGGCTGATAAGTTACATCTGGAAGCTCGCGCCGAATTTCCCCGTCTTTGGCATCAATGGGCTTATCCAGAGAGAAGGTCTTTAGGCGCTTCTTCCGAAGGTGATCGATACAATTATTGATGGCGATCTTAAACAGCCATGTGGAAAAAGCATACTCGTCGTTAAATGTTGAAAGAGCGCCGAACGCTTTGATAAACGCTTCCTGAACCAGATCCTCGGCTTCCATTTTATTATGGACCATTCTAAACAGCACATTGTACAGTGGCGCGCGATACCGTTTCAAAATTTCGCGATATCCCTGCTGATCCCCTGCCAGAGCCCTTCGAATGAGTTCAATGTCAGGTATTTCATCGATCATGCACCAACAGCATCCTCATTCATCAAAACATTCTTCAAGCTCATAAAAACATTAAAATCGCGTGCCATGTCAGTTTTAGCGTGCCACAAATTACGTGAAAAATTTTAAACTGTCAAGGAGAAAATTGTTGAATCTAAAAAAAAATAATGCTACTTTTATGCGCGTTTGTGATAATACAACATGCGCTCTTTCGAACGAATATGGATCGGAGCAACTTCGAGCTCTCGTCAAAAATTCATTTTTAAATTGGCAAGAACTTGATTCAACTTTTATCACAACTGGTAGCCAATTAAGCTTTCACTTTCAATATTATCCTGATCTTTGATCTTTTGACTTAAATTTTGAACTTGACTTCAGAAATTGAAGGCCCTAATAACCACTGTCTGACGTTGATCAATAAAATCTCTATTTGAAAGCATTGCGCTCTGAAAAAAATCACAACGCGCACCAATAGACATCTGGGCATGACCTGCTTGACGAACTTTTTGATTGCGATAGGAACGATTCGGCCAAAAATTATTAATAGATGATCAGCTCTTATTGAAACTTGAATCAAGGGAGATCATTAGATGAAAATAGTGCTCAATGCCACGGAGATGGCAGCAATCGATCGAACAACCATCGAAGAATACCAAATTCCTGGCGTAGTCCTTATGGAGAACGCCGGGCGCGCTGTTTTTATTGAAATCGAGAAATATTTGGGAACCGTCATTGGCAAGCATATTGTGATCTTCTGCGGCAAAGGCAACAACGGAGGGGATGGATATGTGATCGCCCGACACCTGGCCAACCGAGGGGCACGGTTATCGGTATTTCTGGCGGGGGCAAAGAACCAAGTGAGAGGAGATGCCCTGGTCAATCTCACTATCCTGAACAGGATGGGGATTCATGTTCAAGAAATAACTTCAGTGGAACAGATTCCGCCATTGGGTTCGATCGATTTGGTCGTCGATGCCCTATTAGGAACTGGGGTTACTGGGCCAGTTGTAGGTTTCCTCGGTCAACTGATCGACTACATCAATCATCTGGGTGCGCCAATCATTTCCGTTGATCTCCCCTCTGGGATGGAGACCGATTCGGGCGCAATATCGGGCTCAGCGATTCATGCCACGCTTACGGTTACCATGGGGCATTTGAAGACTGGATTGTTATTCTCACCTGGCAGAGACGCCGCTGGTAAAATCGTGGTTGCTGACATCAGCATACCAACAGCGGTGAGCCGAAGATTCGACAGCGGACGATACCTCGTTGAAGCTGATGATATCCGACAACGACTTCCAGTTCGTGCCTTAGATGCCCATAAGACCAGTTGCGGCAAGGTAGTTGTGATTGCTGGGTCCATTGGAATGACTGGTGCTGCAACGTTAGCCTCTCTGGCTTCACTCAAAGTCGGTGCGGGATTGACCAAACTGGCCATTCCAGCCAGCCTCAATGCCATATTGGAGGAAAAACTCACTGAGGTGATGACCGTTCCCATGCCGGAGACATCGAGCCACTCGATTAGTTTAAAGGCACAAGATCAAATAGCCGAGCTGTTAGATTGGGCCGATGTGCTGGCGATCGGGCCAGGGCTTTCCACCCATCCAGAAACTGTCGCGTTTGTCCATTGGCTCTTGCGCACCCAAAAAAAGCCAATGGTGTTGGATGCTGATGGCTTGAATGCGATCGCCAAACTCCCCAATTTGATTAAGCACTATAGCGGGGATTTGATCATCACCCCGCATCCTGGCGAATTCGCCCGCTTGATTTCGGCCAATATTTCAGAAATCCAGCTCAACCGCTTAAACATTTTACGCCAATATGCCAAGGAGTGGAACAAAGTGATTGTGTTCAAAGGCGGACCTACCGTGGTCGCTGCACCCTCTGGGGATTTATTCATCAATTCCACCGGAAATCCCGGCATGGCCACAGGCGGTTCTGGTGACGTGTTGACCGGGATGATCGCAGGGCTGCTGGCACAAAAATTATCGCCGACAGATGCGGCTCTGGTCGGTGTTTATCTGCATGGCTTGGCTGGCGACCTCGCAGCTGAATCACTTTCTCAAATGGGAATGATCGCCGGGGATATCTGCGATTATATCCCCACAGCGATCAAACGGTTAACCTCTCAGGCGCCCAGGCCAGCGACATCGCCAGCCAATCTGGTATCGGATGGCGGAATTCTCTGATGAGCATGCTTGCTATCTATCAAAATTTCTAACTTGTCCCATTCGCATCGCAAGATAATCGCAGGCGATAGAGTTTATTGGATCATTCGATCGTTTCAGAATCAAATGTTTCTATCAAACATCTTAGGGCAGACATCATGAGCAAATTCAAACTGTTTTTATGGTTTCAGGGACCAGCGATTGCCTGGGCACTGGCAATTTTCATTCAATCATCGATCTCGTATCTCAACGCTCCAGACCTCGGTTTTGATTGGCAGGATAAATTTTATCACGCTCTCGAGTATGCGATATTAGCGCTGCTCGTTCGGCGCGCTCTGATCTATCAACCCAACTTCGCGGTTCAGCACCACGCCAATTGGTGGACTATTGCTATTGCTTCGTTCTATGCAATTTCTGATGAAATCCATCAATATTTCGTCCCAGGGCGCTCCGCTGACCTGAGCGACGTAGCAGCCGATATTATCGGCAGCACTTTGGTTGTGTCATTCTATTTCGCGGCCAAACAACTTCGACAGCGACGAATTTTATAATAAAGGCTGACAATTCGGCAGCAGAATCATTATTATCCTTGCCATTTGGGATTTGATTGGTCATTCAGATCGAAAAAATTTGAATCTCATCCTACGAGCATGAATCTGAAACCTTGTATGATCAAAAATCGCTCTTGTTCAATATGGTTTTTTGAAGATGATCGGCAGAGTTGTTACGAGTGGTGGGAATGGAAGAGGATTGAGTTTGGCGGCCAAGCCATAGCAATCCCGCTATCAAAATGATCATCAGGGGGATAATTAGCTTCCAGCTCATTCGAAATGGCGGACGCCAAAAGATTATGAATAAAGCCAATACAATGATCGCGAAGGTCGACATGGCCGGTCACTAATCGCTTGTTTGAATGATTGATCTGTCTGATGATAAGACAGCTTTCAGCTCAAAAAAGTTGCTTCTCCAATCGAATTGGAAAGACTTTCTCGCTGCAAAAAATATCGATTTGCCACAGGGAGGAAAGAGAGTGAGAATCGAAACTCGCATTCATGTCATCATCCAAACCGTGCTCTTTGTTTTTGCCAGTAAAATAAATGCACAGGATATTTTTGTGCGAATTCCAACTGCGGTTGTCGGTGGCTCGGCTGGATATTATCGGGCCTCTCTGGATAATTTTTCTCGCTATTACGACAGTCGCTGGGGCAGCTATTTTTCAGCCCAAGCGAGTCTGAAAGTTTATCGCATGACTTACCTATCAATTCAATATGCGAAATTTCATAAGGACCAAGACCAGGCCTCGTTTGGTAGTGCTGAATGGGACCAGCAGTTCGTCAATCTGGGTATCCGATGGTATTATGAAGGTAGCAAGCGCTGGCGTAACTACGCTGGATTTGGCTTCACATTTATTGCGATTCAAGAGAAGCCAGGATTTTCTTTGCTCAGGCCGACTGCATCTGACAAAGCATCGACGCGTGGCAGCGGCTTCTTCTTGGAGATCGGTTGGGATTACTTGATTCTCTCCCCTCTGGCGCTCAATTTGGAGTTCGAAATTAGCTCGGCTGGCGAGGGAGGCAATCCTGGAATTGCCGGATCCAGCCTCGGAGGATATGTCCTCTTGGCAGGGTGCAACCTTCATTTTTAACGCGAATTCGGCGGGGCGATTTTCCAATTATTCAGCGATGGATTTTTTCATCAATCAGCGATAATTCGCCGGTGATAAAAAAACTCTTGAGAGCTTAAAAAACCAAATGTCAAGAGTAGGCAAGCTTGTCACAAAACATGTTCGATGGACTTTGGTCAAAAAATATTAGATGATTCACCTCAAGTGGGCCAATGACAGAACCAGAGATTTTAAAAAAAATCGGTGCAATTGCAGACAAAAAACAAATTGGCGTATGGGCGGTCGGCGGTTTTGTACGCGATAAGCTGTTGAATAAAACTGTCAAGGACATTGATTTCGTCGTTGTGGGGGACGCGCCGCGCTTTGCCAAATCCGTTGCGAAGGCACTGGGTAGTCATGATGTCATCACTTTTCCCAAGTTCGGTACCGCCATGGTCAACTTTGAGGATTATCGGTTGGAATTCGTCACCGCCCGAAGGGAGAGCTATTTCGACAATTCCCGCAAGCCAGTTGTCACCCAGTCCGATCTGGACGCTGATCTGATGCGCCGAGATTTTACTATCAATTGCATCGCCTACGGCCTGAACTCCTACAACTTCGGCGTTCTATATGATCCGCTTGATGGACAACAAGATCTCCATGCAAAAATTATCCGCACCCCATTGGATCCAGTAGTCACGTTTAAGGACGATCCGTTGCGCATCATGCGCGCGATTCGCTTCGCTGCCCAGTTGGGATTCGAGATCGAATCCAAGACCTTTGAAGCATTGAAGCAAATGCGCCAGCGATTAGAGATCGTTTCCCAAGAGCGCATCACTGATGAGCTCAAGAAGATCATCATGGCGCCGCGACCTTCGATCGGTTTCTACTTGCTTGATGAAGCGCAGATTTTGGAAATTATTTTCCCTGAATTGCTATCCATGAAGGGTGTGGAACAACGGGAAGGCTACCATCATAAAGACGCTTTCCACCATACACTCATGGTGCTTGATAACGTCGCTCAAGTGAGCGATAAATTTGAGCTGCGTTTTGCTGCGCTGGTACACGACATCGCAAAACCGGTCACAAAAAAGTTCATTCCTGGCACTGGTTGGACCTTTCATGGCCATGACGAGATCGGTGCCAGAATGCTGCCCAAAATCTGTCAGCGATTGAGATTGCCAAATGCCACGATGGAATATGCGCAAAAATTGACCCGTTTGCATCTGCGACCGATTCACCTTTCCGAAGAGGGCGTTACAGATTCAGCCATGCGCCGGCTGTTATTCCAAGCAGGTGAACATCTGGAAGATTTATTAACGCTCTGCCGGGCAGACATCACCTCGGGCAATCCCCAACGGGTCAAGCAGCATCTCGCCAACTTCGATCATGTGGTTGAGCGCCTTAACGAAGTGGAGCAGAAGGACCGCATGCGCGCCTTCCAACCCCCAGTCCGAGGAGACGAAATCATGGCCGTTTGTGGCATCCCACCGGGACCATTGGTAGGAAAATTGAAATCCATGATCGAAGAGGCCATCTTAGATGCCAAAATCCCCAATGAACATGATGCCGCTTTGCAATATCTGCTGGAAATTAAGGATGAGGTCCTTGGAACTAGGGATCAGGAATCAGGAATTGGCGATTCGAATAGCTAAACATCGTCTGCTATAACGAGAAATTTTAGCCGGATCGCTCCGAAACTAATTTAGGCCCAAAGATTGACTCCCAATAACTAAAATAAATTTTTCTCAGTGACGAGGGAGCGAAGCAATCTTTTGAAACATTGACATTCACTAATAGGATGGTTTCGTCGCTTCACTCCTCGAATGAAAGAAATATACCAGAAGCTGGAGTTTTCATTCAGACACTTATTAGTACTTGAACGAAAACCATTGAATTTGAAGTAACATCGTCATTCCGAACGAAGTGAGGAATCTGGTGATATTGAGATTGTTGAACGGAAAGATTTCTCCCTTCGGTCGAAATGACAAGAAGGCGAGTTTTCGTTCAAGAGTAATTGGTTCTTGTTGCAAAATTATCAAAACCTCATAAACTGTCATGCCTGCGCATGCAGGCATCTCATTTTTTCGTTGACTTTTTCATCAGTTAAAAAAGAGATTCCTGCATTCGCAGGAAGGACATCGTTTCTTTTGATTTCCATTATTGCAAGAGAAACCAATTAGTTTTTGAGAAAAGTATCTTTCACAATATTATTTATAATCTTAATACGGGGAACTTGGTCGCTGCATCTCCGCTTGCAAATTTCTCACAATACATATTCGATCCGTCCCTAAAAAACAAAAGGGATTTAATGCTTTTCATGGACCAAAAGCTTAAATCCCTTAAACATGGCTAATTTTGTCGGGGCGCCGAGATTTGAACTCGGGACCTCCTGCTCCCAAAGCAGGCGCGCTAGCCGAACTGCGCTACGCCCCGTTGCGCACAGCCAAATATAGGGCATTTCAATTTAAAAAGCAAGATTTTTTTTAATAGCTTTGCGCAAGCGTTCTTCAAGCTATTAGGTTTGGAGAGACCCCTCTTTCAGCATTTGCTGCAACACCCTTTTGGCCTGCTGTAATGCCACACCACGATGGCTGATCTTATTTTTCAGTTCTAAAGGCATTTCAGCAAATGTTTGAGCGTATTGTGGCACATAGAAAATCGGATCATAGCCAAAACCGTGAGACCCTCGTTTCTCACTCGTAATAAAACCTTCGCAGGTCCCCTCCACCAATCGTTCGATCCCCGGTCCCACAAAGGCGACGACGCAGCGAAATCGAGCCGTCCGTTGCTCCTTTGGCACCGCCTTCATCAATTCTAGCAGCTTGTTACAATTATCATCGTAGCTCGCACCTTCGCCCGCAAAACGGCTAGAATATATGCCTGGTTCTCCATTTAAGAAATCGACTTCCAGACCTGTATCATCGGCCATGGTTAAAATATGAGTGACGTCGAAGATTGTTCGTGCTTTTTTGAGCGCGTTCTCTGCTAAGGTCGTCCCATCTTCCTCCACCTCTGGAGCCTGCGGGAACTGATCTAATGTCAAAAGCTCGACATCCAATCCAGTTAGCGCGTGCTCGATCTCTTTAATCTTATCTTTATTTCGCGTCGCTAATACGAGCTTCAATTCTACTCTCTTTTCTTGTTCAGTGATCACCTGATCCTCAGAAACTCACAATGACTTGAGCTTCTGGCTGAAGCGATCAGTCAAATTTCATCCTGCCAAAAGAATTGCAATTCATTTGGCGATTCCAATTGGGATCAGCCGTTTCCAGAAAGGAGTTAAGCGTATACTTCCTTTTCGTTGCACTTGCAAACAGCCACCATTTTCTCTTTGAAGCGCCAGGTCCCAAGCTCAGCCTTTTTTTCTGAAGATACGACCTTCACCATATTGATCACTTCTCCACATTTGGGACATTTCTTCGCCTTTAATGCCTCTTGGGCGCCTTTGGCCACTTTGGCTGCAAAACTTCGATCTTTTGCCATTACAATTCTCCTGATTTTTCCGTCAAAAATCTATATTATGAATTTCAAATTTTAGGCGCTATAATTTATCAAAAAATTTGAGAAAGTCAAGAAAAAAGCTTGTTCGCCGAGGAAAATAACTCTTGTTTTTTTGTTGGAATTTAATTATGTTAACATCGTAATAGCTCAAGTTGTTCAAAATGACCGATCATTCTAAAACTTTTTCTTGGAGCTTTGCGAAGATTTTTGAGAGGAGCATGCATGTACCAACGGATTAAGTACGATTTCAAGCAAGAGCTAATCAAAATCAAGGAGTCTGGGCTTTATAAGGAGGAACGCATCATTCTTTCTGATCAGAAGCCCAATATCAGCGTATCATTTCCAGCCGGCGCTGCTCCAAAAGAGGTGCTAAATTTTTGCGCCAACAATTATCTCGGGCTGGCCAACCATCCCCGCCTCATCGAGGCAGCCCACGAGACGCTAAATAAATACGGTTTGGGATTGGCTTCGGTTCGATTCATTTGTGGTACGCAAGACTTGCATAAACGATTAGAGAAAAGAATCTCGGAATTTTACGAGACCGAGGATACCATTCTCTATTCCTCTTGTTGGGACGCGAATGGTGGACTATTCGAAAGCCTTCTCGGAGCAGAGGACGCCATCATCACCGACGCGCTCAATCACGCCAGTATCATCGATGGCATCCGATTATGCAAGGCCAAGCGGTTCATATACGAGCATTCCAATATGAACTCGCTCGAAGAGATGCTCAGAAAAGCGCGCGAAGGAATGGATATTTGGGATGGTCCGGGGCTAGGCCGAGAGCCAGTTCCTGCAAGAAACATCATCATCGCGACGGATGGCGTTTTTTCAATGGATGGTGATATCGCCAACCTTCAGGAGATCGTTCGATTAGCCAATGAGTATGATGCGCTCGTTATGGTGGATGACTCGCACGCGACTGGATTCTTTGGAAAAACAGGTCGCGGATCGATCGAATATTGTGGCGTCTTAGGGAAGGTAGACATTATTACTTCCACGCTGGGAAAAGCTATGGGTGGGGCAACTGGCGGTTTCACAACTGGGAGAAAAGAGATCATCGAAATTCTGCGACAAAAGTCTCGGCCCTATCTGTTTTCCAATACTGTCGCCCCAGTCATCATTGGCGCTTCGCTGGCCGCATTCGATCTGATCTCCGAAAGCGATGATCTGCGCCAACGATTAATGGAAAATACGGCGTATTTCAGAGAGCAAATGACCGCATTGGGTTTCGACATCAATCCAGGTGTGCACCCGATTGTTCCGATCCTGCTCCGGAAGTTTGAAAATGATGCTCAGCTCTCGCAGGCGATGGCCAGAGACCTCTATGAAGAGGGAATTTACGTGATCGGTTTCTTCTTTCCGGTGGTTCCAAAAGGGCAATCGCGCATCCGCGTCCAGATATCTGCCGCCCATACGCGCGAGCAGATCGATCGAGCGATCGCAGCGTTCGAAAAAGTGGGGAAAAAACATGGGGTGATTTAGTTTCGTCGAAGGGTCATTTGCAGCTATTAGGGATCATTGTTAGAGCTCAATCCTCACTGATCAGAAAACAGTGAACAGTAATCAGTGATCAGTAAACAGTAATCAGTGATTAGTGAGCAGTAATCAATGATCACTACCGTTGGGGCAGATGACTTGGTTGGATTGATCTGGTTGCTCATGTAGGAATCTATCTTTCTCGTGTAGCTTCGAAAACGATTAAGGGGTCATATGAAACCACAGCTATTTGCATTGCTCACAGCAATTGCTTGGGGCGTTGGTGGCTATTTTGAAAAAAAGGGCCTTCATTTGGGGCATTTGACGCCACAGGTGGGAATTACGATTCGGACACTCGTGGCGCTCGTAATCTTATCGCTGGTCAGTTATCCTCAATGGAAAATGATCCCTCAGGCCGGTCCAAAAGCATTGATCTATATGATCATCGGTGGCGGCGTGATCGCCGGTTCACTGGGAATGCTATTTTTCTATATGGCCATCAAAGGTGCGCCCCTGAGCCGCGTCATGCCCATCGCATTCACTTCCCCGCTTTTTGGAGCGCTAATGGGATTTATGCTGGCCGGCGAGCCAGTGACTTTAACATCAATTTTGGGCCTATTAATGACGGTCGGAGGCATTGTTTTGCTAACCATCGGGTGATATGACGATCATTTTTGAACAAAATAAATTGGGCCGCTTCGTCGCTGTGGCCTTAGTGTTGATTTCCGTTGCTCAAACGGTCTATTTTCATCCGAAATTGCAACCTCAGGTTGCATCGCATTTCAATTTGATGATGCAACCAGATAAATGGTCATCCAAAAATTCCGTTATGGCGTTTCATCTGGGGATAACTTTCGGTACGGCGGTGCTGTTATATTTCTTGTCCTGGATCATCGGGAAGCTTCCACCAGCTTGGCTCAATCTGCCCAATAAGCATTATTGGTTATCTTCGGAACGAAAAAGACAGACTATTACAACGCTAGCAACTTTCTTGATCTGGCTTGGAAATGTCGTCTTGCTATTTTTAATCGTGACCTTTAATTTGATCTATCAGGCGAACCTAATTTCGGGGCAAAAAATCAAAAATTTCTGGGTTGCTCTGGTGCTGTTTCTCGTTACGATTGGTTTTATGATCTATCATTTGTTCAAGCATTTTGGAACTGTAGCTGGATCGAGATAGATTTGAGCTCTCTTGAAAGGGCAACTTCATTATCAAAAATGAATGAGCCATGCTATTTTTTCATGAGAGATTTGAAAATTGTTATCGCATTATGGCTGAACATGCAGACCAATAAAATTAGCGAAAACGTATTGAGATGGATTGAGGAACGGATAGAATTTGTCTTTGCAGGTCTGTTGTTCGGGATATATTATTTTCGACTCTGCAACACCCAATTTGAATACCAAAGAGGAGAGAGGAGAACTGATGCGGTTTATTATTCGCCTGAGTGCGCTTGAGCCGCGGAACGTGGGGACGATTCGACATGCAGCGCCAAAGGAGTTCCACATTTCGCGGGACGCGCGGGATAAGTACCAATTTGACGAATCGATTTTCACGCTATCGGGCAATGTGATCTTTGCCAATTTTCATGCAGCGCGCAAATTCGCTCAGAAAATGAACGCGAAGCGCGATTTGATCAACTTTCCAGAGCAAACCATTCGCGCCGGGCAACTCAATGCCATGGGATTGATTGACGAGATTTTGCATTACGTGGTTGAACTTTATCGGCAGCAGGCGCAACCGCAGGTCATGAAACAAGCATTGGAGTGGCTGAGCGCCCAATTAGGCCGATCAGAGCTGGAGCGCACGTTACGAAAATTCGCTGAGGAATTCCCAGTCGTGGCAGTCTACCAGCGGAAAATGAGCCTGGAGGATTATCTTCGAGGCGAAACAAACGGCGTACCCAATCTCGAGATCGTGCTGGAAGAGCTGATCCTGTTATGGTTAGCCAACCAAAATCTGGCTTTTTCCCCATTTGCCGAATTGTTCATCGATGAAAAACTGGTTCAGCAGACCAGCTATGTAAAATTGATTGATCAGCTCAAAACATTTTTCGAACACCAGCCCCATTTCGGCCCAGATAATCAGAACTTGATCGACATGCTGCGCAGCCCGGCCATTGCTGTCCCATACTCATTGACTGGACAGCTCCAATACATTTTAGAAAAATGGGGGATGCTGCTGGGTAAATATCTCTATAGATTGCTCAGTAGTCTGGATTTCATCAAAGAGGAAGAAAAGCTGCGCTTCGCTTTTGGACCCGGGCCGTCTTACGTATACGAGTTTCGTGGGGCTGAGGCAGAGCCAGAGCGGTTTAGTGCAGATCGGGAATGGATGCCACGTCTGGTCTTGATCGCCAAGAGCACATTGGTTTGGCTGGATCAGCTCTCGAAAAAATATCGGCGTTCCATTACGCGATTGGATCAGATCCCAGATGAGGAGTTGGAT
The DNA here is from genome assembly GCA_034506395.1 of candidate division KSB1 bacterium. NCBI lineage: Bacteria > Pseudomonadati > Candidatus Zhuqueibacterota bacterium. The sequence goes on from JAPDPQ010000001.1 coordinate 221,730, forward strand.
CAATTAGCGCGATGGGGATTCACCGGTTTGTGGTTGATCGGCATTTGGGAACGGAGCAAGGCTTCGCAGCGGATCAAGCGGCTCTGCGGCAATCCCGAAGCCGAGGCATCGGCCTATTCGCTGCATGATTATGTGGTAGCTGCCGAGATCGGCGGTGACGAGGCCTTTTTCAACCTGAAAGAACGATGCTGGCAACGCGGTATTCGTTTGGCCAGCGATATGGTCCCCAATCATACTGGAATTACATCAAAATGGGTGATGGAGCATCCCGATTGGTTCATCTCGTTGGATTATAGCCCGTTCCCGTCCTATTCCTTCAATGGCCCAAATCTGTCCGATGATCAGCGCGTCGGTATCTATATCGAAGATCATTATTACAATCGGACTGACGCTGCGGTGGTTTTCAAACGGGTCGACTTTTGGACTGGGAGTGTCAAATATATCTACCATGGCAACGATGGGACGAGCATGCCATGGAATGATACCGCGCAACTCAATTATCTGAAGCCCGAAGTGCGCGAAGCAGTGATTCAGACGATCTTATATGTCGCGCGCCGCACCCCCATCATCCGGTTTGATGCGGCCATGACATTGACCAAACGGCATTACCAACGCCTCTGGTTTCCAGAACCGGGCACTGGGGGGGATATTCCATCCCGGGCCGAACATGGCTTGACCAAGCCCCAATTTGATCAATTAATGCCGAACGAATTCTGGCGCGAGGTGGTCGACCGGGTCGCTCAAGAAGCGCCAGATACTTTACTTCTCGCCGAGGCCTTCTGGCTGATGGAGGGCTATTTCGTTCGCACCCTGGGGATGCATCGCGTCTACAACAGCGCCTTCATGAATATGCTCAAAAATGAGGACAATGCTAAATATCGCAGTGTGATCAAAAACACAATGGAATTTAATCCCGAGATTCTGAAACGTTTCGTCAATTTTATGAATAATCCCGACGAGCAGACCGCTGTCGCCCAATTCGGCAAAGATGACAAATATTTCGGCGTCTGTACCATGATGGTCACCATGCCAGGATTACCAATGTTTGGTCACGGCCAGATCGAAGGATTCACAGAAAAATACGGCATGGAATATCGCCGTGCCTACTGGGACGAACAGCCGGACTGGAACTTGATCCAACGCCATGAACGAGAAATTTTTCCCTTGATGAAAAAGCGCTACCTTTTTGCCGATGTAAAAAATTTCTTGCTATATGATTTTTATGCTCCGGAGGGCTATGTCAACGAAAACGTGTTCGCTTATTCCAATCGCTATGGCGATGAGCGAGCTCTGGTGATCTACAATAACAAGTTCGAACATGCCCGCGGCTGGATCAAGACCTCAGCGGCCTATGCCGAAAAGAGTGAGGGTAGTGATGAAGTAAAATTAATGCAAAAAAGCCTGGCAGAAGGACTGGCGCTCACCAATGACGCCAATCGTTTCATAATCTTTCGAGAACATGTGAGTGGATTGGAATACATTCGCAGCAGCAAAGCGATCTGGGATCAGGGGCTCTATGCGGAATTGGGCGCGTTCAAGTACCAGGTGTTCCTCGATTTTCGGGAGGTGCAAGATAATGAATGGCATCATTATGCCCAGCTCAATACCTATCTCGACGGCAGAGGCGTTCCCAGCATCGACGCGGCGCTTCGCGAGCTATTTCTGCGGCCAATCCATCTTAAATTCGCGGCTTTGATGAACGCCTATAATATTAACCAACTGTTTGCCAATCGAACCCTCGACAGCACAGCCGTCTCAAATCGCGATCTATTACAAGAGCTAACCAACAAATACACTGAATTACTTGCTGAAATCAAGCATTTCACCGGATCGACCCGTGATGTTCAAACTATTGCCGACGATTTTGGTCATGACCTCATATCGATCCTGCAATTGGAACATCTAGAAGGCCAGTGGGCTTCGCCCAGCACTCGAAAGGCAAAAGCGGCTATCCAGTTTTTAAAGCAATCGATCAACCGCGATTTGTTTCATTGTGGCGTGTTGTTCGGCTATACGTTAATTCGCCAGTTGGGGCGCGTGCTGACGGAGCAAGATTATGAAGCCCAAAGCCGAAGCTGGATCGACGAATGGTTATTGGGGAAGATCGCTACTACCGCGTTTCATGATCTGGGAATCAATGATCAACAAACCTTGCAGGCGATCGCGTTAATAAAAATACTGACCAGTCATCAGCATTGGTTTCAATCTGATAACCAGAAACCTGGTCGCGCCTATCACATCTTGGCGCAATTGTTGGAGGATCAAGAGGTGCAGCAATTTATCCAGGTCAATCGTTATCAAGATATTTTATGGTTCAACAAGGAGGCGTTCGAAAGTATTATCGCTTGGCTATTTGAAATTGCCGTCATAGAAATTATCGGCGATCCGGGAGCCGATCGACGAGAACAAATGGCCCAGTTAGTTGCCACTTTCAATCTCATCGAACAATGGCAGAAATCTGAGGAACAATCTGGATATCAGGTGGAGAAATTGTTAGAGGGGTTGAAATCCAATCAATGAATCAAATGAAATCTTTGCTCCTCATTGACAGCGGAAAATCGATTTTCAAATTGATGTCATTTGCCGATGCCGTTGCTCAAGAGACCTATCAGCATGAAAGGTCACACAGGTCAAGCATCCCGAATGGCCAGGTTTTCCTTTGAGATGCTTATCGAAAGCTTCGGATAAAAATAATGATGGAATAATTGAGATATCATTATGCTGCCGTTTAAAAAATATCGACGCCGTAAATTGATGAACAAACCTTTTCCTGTAGAATGGCTCACAATTTTGCAGCGCAATGTGCCTTATTATCGGAGGCTTTCAGTTAGCGAACAGAAGGAATTGCAAGGATTGATTCAGATTTTCATCGCCGAGAAACAATTTGAGGGTTGTGGAGGGCTTCAGATAACCGATGAAATCAAAGTGACGATTGCGGCTCAAGCTTGCATGTTGCTGTTGGGGAGGGAAACAGACATCTATCCTACCCTTCGATCGATATTAGTCTACCCAAGCGCTTACCTTGCCCCCACAAAATACATCGAGGGCGATCTCTTGGTCACCGAAACATTGGAGGCTCGGGCTGGAGAATCGTGGTCGCACGGCTACGTGGTCCTCTCTTGGGACGAAGTGCTGAAAGGGGCCTCGGACGTTCATGACGGCCACAATTTGGTTTTCCATGAATTTGCCCATCAATTGGATGAGGAGACTGGTAGAGCCGATGGCGCCCCAGTCCTGCCACATCGCTCTATGTATATTGCATGGGCGCGCGTCCTGAGCCGCGAATATAACCAATTGATCAAAAGCATCGAATTGAATCGGCCGACTTTTTTGAATCAATATGGAGCGATCAGCCCAGCCGAATTCTTTGCCGTTGTGACAGAATTTTTTTTCGAAAAACCGGTGGAATTGAAGCAGCATCATCCAGCGCTCTACGAGCAGTTGCAGCTATTTTATTATCAAGACCCGGCCAGCCGAAAAACGGGGCAGTAGCTGTACAAGACTCTCATTTTGTGATTTGTTTAGTCCACCTTTACCTCTTTTACCATGTAAACTACGATCCCGTCACATACTGGGCTAAGGCTGACCTTTTTTCTTTTTCTCGAATATCGCAGAAAATCTTCCTGTCTTAGCCTTCCTGCATCCTTCGAGGCATGGAAAAAATCCTTTTGGTTGAACAACAACCCTTCATGGGCAATGGCAATTCCCTTGGCAAATAGCTCTTTTTGAATGACACCAATCCCGCAGACGACCGGCAATTTAGCAAGTAGTTCGGGTGTGATGAACTGTCGAGGAATATATGGGAGGGTGATCTCTTTTTCCCAATCAAGAGGCAGAAAATGAGTCCCATCGCTCTGCCGATTCAACACCAAATGGATGGTATCGAGTCCTTCGGCTGGGACCAGTTGAGTGGTAATCAGCTCAAAATATGGAGATGTCAATAGCCGATCTGAAGTGAAGTGGATGCGATTTTGGTAGAAAATTGGATTTTTGCCTTTGGGCTGAGGGTAATAATTCAAATATGCCATTAGCGATTCGGCCTGATGATAGCTCTTTGCGCTGGCCAATGCCATATTCGTCAGGACAAAAGCGGTACAGTTGGTTTTATCGATACGGAACACTGGATTTGGCTCAAAACCAGCCCCATCTCCGATCGCTTTGAAATTATACGGTGTGTCCAGTCGCAATTGCGCCAGCACATACAATCGGGTTTGAAAATCATGGAATTGATGATGAAGCCGTGGCAACAGTTCATCAATCTCAGCGGTCGATAGTTGAAAAAATTTTTTGGAACGGGGCAGTAGACTTTCTATTGCGCCTGCAGGAATCAGCAACATGAGAATGAGAACCAATCTTATCATCTATGAGTTAACAAAGTTTTAGCTTGAACAAAATTTCGGATCAGATGATCAGAATTGATAGGAAAAGGTGGCGCGATTCAAATAGCCAATAGCGCCGAACGAGGAGAGACCGTAATCGAATGCCATTTGTTTCCATTGAACGCCCAATCCCAGCGACAACCCGGCAAATTTATCGTCGTTGGTCCCGATTTTCATATTCCTTCCCAACGAACTATAACCCAGCCGCAAAAAAACACCTTCGGCCAGTGTAAATTCACCGCCAACATTGAACTGAATGTCATCATCAATGTATTTATTTGCTGCGACGCAGTAAACGAGTGGCAAGTGAGCCAATTTTTTTGAGAAACCGATGACCAAGTTTAGCGGCATCGGATCTTTATGATCCAGAAAGGCATCGATGGTGCTTCCCAAATTGAAAATTCCCAGCCCGACATTCATATCTTCTATAAACGGGAGTTGATAAATCAATCCGAGATCGAAGGCGACCCCAGTGGCCGAATATTGGTCGATCGAGGAATAGATCACCTTAGCTGAGCCACCGATCATCAGATTTTGTCCCACCATTCGGCCTAATGCCGATTGCAAACTCAGGCTGCCAGCGCTGAAATCACCTAATCGATTGCCAAGCTCATCAGTCTGTTCAAAATTCCCGTAATTCATATAATTGATGCCGATGCCCCATTGCCCAATCCCCTTGAACGGCTGAGCATAACCGATAAAGCCTGAATTGAAATCCAGCACGTGATTGAGATAACTGGCGGAGGCGATTCGGCCAGAAATCGTGGCCAATCCCGCAGGATTGAAATAAATCGAATGGATATCGCCAGGGATGGAGATAAACGCCCCTGCCATGGCACTGGGACGTGCGCCAGGAGGTGTTCTGAGAAATTCAAATCCTGCTGTACCAGTGGCAGAAACCGCCAATGGTGCGCAACCTAACAACCATGCTGCTATCATCACAAAGGAACGATACCATCTGCGTCGCATAATCTGCTCCAAAAAATCCAAAATTTTTCTCCCATTCTCCGCCAACTCGCCCGAATCTTTTTAACATCGAGCGACACGATAGCCTATGGGGACAAGCGATTCAATTTGCGTTTGCCTATTTAACTTTGCTGGGGAAGTTTTGTTCACTGCTAAGATGGATCTCGCTATTCCATAGTCGAATAGTCGAGCTGTTGCCGGAATCTCAGCTTGGCTTGTTCAATGACTTCGATCGCCTGTTCTCGGCTGCCCCAGCCATCGATACCAGTCTTTTTTTCCTCGAGATCTTTATAAACCAAGAAAAAATGCTCGATCTCTTTCAATAAATGCGGGGGCAGATCCTCCAGGATTTCGATGTGGTTCCAATAAGGATCGCCGATTGGCACACAGACGATTTTCTCATCTGGCCCCTTCTCATCCCACATTTTGAATAGGCCAATTGGCTTCGATTCGATGAGACAACCAGGGAAGGTGGGCTCGGTGACCAGCACCAGCGCATCCAGCGGATCGCCGTCCTCACCAAGGGTATCCTGAATGTAACCGTAGTCACTGGGATAATGGACAGCAGAAAATAGCATCCGATCTAATTTGATCGCCTTTTTCAATGGATCGTATTCGTATTTGTTTCGACTGCCCTTGGGAATTTCGATCCGAACATCGATGGTAAAGCCAGTTGATTGGTGTTTCATGACATAGGACCAAAAAATAGAATCATAAGAAGCGTTTGCCAAATCGAATCCGATGTGGCAAACGCTTCAATTGAACGGCTAATTTCCAATTTGCAGCGCCAGATAGTTCTCAGCTCCCATCTGTGAGATCTGATCTAACTGGGCTTCGATCTCGTCGGCGTGGCCCTCTTCATCTTGCAATAAATCCACAAACACCTCTCTGGTGCCTGCGTCGCCGACTTCGTGACAAACTTTGATGTATTCTTGATAATTTTTAATCGCATCAAGCTCCGAGGCCAAATCCTTCTGAAATTGCTCTGGGACGGTTTTGCCGATGTGGATCGGATTCAGCGTCGAAACGATCGGAATGCCTTCGAGAAATAAAATTCTTCCGATCAGTCGCTCCGCATGCTTCATCTCAGTGATCGCCCGCTTTTCTATCTTTTCATGAAGGATTTTGTAACCCCAATTATCACACATTTCGCTATGAACCATGTACTGGTTAATCGCTGTCAACTCATCTGCTAAAGCTTTATTGAGTGCTTCAATCACTTTTGGATTACCTTTCATTTTGTCCTCCGAAATAGTTATGGTTTTGTCAGGTAGATAATCTTTTCATTTCAAATGTTATGATTGTTTCGAGCTATTTTTTTAGAGCAAAAAATTCTCGCACTTTTGCAGCCATTTGACCTTCTGTCATTTTGTCCGCCACCTCAACCGCGGCAATTTTGGGCGCTAATTGCTTTGATTTCTTTATCTCCTTCTCAAGTTCGAGCTTGGCATTACCTGGACCAAAAATATAGATTTTCTGAGCGTCCTTGATCTCCTCGATGATTTTCTGATAATATTTGTGCAATTGTTGCTTCCGTCGCTCGGTGAGCTTTCGCTCTGTGGCAACTTCTTGTGGGCCATAGGGAGTAGCGCCTCGTGAGCCCCCAAGGGTCTTGATGTGGCTTTCGACCTGAGATTCGATTTTGCTGATCTTCTCTTGTCCATCAACAAGCGAAAGGACAAATGCTTTCTCGTGATCGATCCACAGTCCAACGTTCTTTGCCATAATACCCTCCTCTTCTGAGTCAATTTTGCTCATGCAAAATTATTAAACAACCCGCTTCTCAAAGCTTTACCCGAACCATCTCAATACCATTTTTTGGATCGCTCCTCCATGCTGCACATTGATAAAATTTTTCTCCCCGATGATGCCGCTCAGTTCAGTTCTTTATCCTCGGCTTCGGCAAAACACCAATTTTGATTCATCTCGGTGATCTGTCCAATAAGCAAAAGTTTGGAGTGAAACTGTTCATGAAACTGCCCGAGTTTATTATTTGGACCTATTTTATAGCTAAGCGTCAGGTATGGCGGCGCCATAGCTCAGCAATCAGTTCGCGCGTTTTGAGATAGCCTATTAAATAGTCCTCATCTCTTTCGAATTCACAAAACAATAATAAATCCAATCTTGTTTTAGCAATCTTTGAACGTCTATGCTACGATTCCGTTCCTCAGGCAAGCAAGATTTTATCGCTGATCGCTTATTCCCCCCACGTTGCAATATAACCACGCACATCGAGATGAACGAAAGGACCGTGGGAGGCATTGGCTTTATAACTCGCCAGCCCGCCAATGAACCGGTGATGTTCTGGAAGGGTTTGGAGCTGCTCAATGATCTTATGGAGCACCTTTGCATCCTGAATATCGATGGATCCATCCCGATTGAGATCGTCCATCATCCCGTCTTTTGGATTTTCATCGATAAAAATATCCGCTGCAGCTCCCCAACAGTGCCGGCTGTATCTCACATTGCCAATAGCCTGATTATAATGCGGCGTCCGATAGCCACTCATGATTTGAAACGTGGTGCAAGGATAGCCTTTGGCATTTACTTCTTCCAAGACTAATTCTAATTTTAAAATCAAGCGTTCTTCCAGCACGACATATTTGGATGCTTCACAATCCTGTTTGCAGAGAAATTGGTATAATTTAAAATGTGGCGAAATGGCGGTCTGCTCTAATTCGCTGGTCACTTCGATAAATCCGTGCGGTGGCTGGTAAATCTGTCTTCCTTTCAATGGTTTGTCTGGATACTTACCAATCCGATAATGGTTTAGATATTCGCCTTGCAGCTCAGCGAAAGGGATCATGACCAACACATTTAAAGTGATCGAATCGCGAATGGCGCTTTGACGGCAGACCTTAAGCGGATAAAGTCCCTTTTTGTCCGGCGCTTGCCATTGCCATCTGTTACCAGTCTCATTCAATATTTTGCCCCCTGATATTCGAAGCTCATATCTTGCATATTTCGATGAGTCGTGCACACTTAACTGCAGCACCTCATTGGGTAAAACAAATACTCCCATCACCCGATAAGGCGTGACTTCGTCTTTGAAAGCGACGCTGAAGCTGGCCTTTTGAGCGGAAAATTTTTGGGGAGCATCGCCAGCAAAAACCTGCCAAGCAACAGATAAAAAAAACGCCAATGGCATTAAATGATGCCACATAGGCCATTGCCTTCGGTAGAAATATCGGATCATGTTAGCATTGCTCGCTTAGAAAAAATCAGTTGAATGAACAAACGAAATCAATTGGCATTGCATTCAAGATTAATAGCGCTGCTTATCCCTATATCTAAAGGATAAAGGGGTGGGTAGACTTCTATCATATCTCAATAGGTTTAAACCAACTCTATAACGAATGGCGAACTCTTGCTCTAATAAATTCTTGGTCCAGCAAGGGTTCGCCATCATCTTCCTTGTCAGTTCCTAAAGCAATTGCTTGAGCTTATTGAGCGAGAGATCCTGAACCTCTTTATGAAGCGAATTTCCATGTGAATCCATGGTAACGACAGCAGGGAAGCCTTCGACTTGCATTTCCCAAACTGCTTCTGGGCTGCCGAATTGCTCCAAGTAGACATTGGGGATTTTTTTCACGCATTGGGCATAGATTTGGGCAGCTCCGCCGATGGCATGGAGATAAACCGCTCCGTAGTTTTGGCATGCGCTCAGCGTTTTGGCCCCCATCCCTCCTTTGCCAATCACCGCTTTGATCCCAAATTTGCCAATAATCTCGCCCTGATATGGCTCTTCCCGAATCGACGTGGTTGGACCAGCCGCCATGGTCTTGTACTCCCCATTCTGTTTGAGAATCACGGGGCCGCAGTGATAGATAACGCCGTTCCGAATCTGGTCCAATTCACCCCCCTCGTAAAGATATTTATGCACAGCATCACGACCAGTAAAGATAGTGCCATTCAACACCACAATGTCACCCACTTTCAACGATCTGATTTCTTGCTCGCTGAGAGGCGTGTTGAGGGTTTTAATATCCCCAGCAGGGATTTTGAAGGTAGCTGGAAAGTCTATCGGCCGATCAAATTCATCAACAGGCTGATAGAGCCATTCCACCACATCGCCATCTTGATTCAGCACAAAGCCCCGGCGACGATATGCCCAGCACATATAGGCGATGGTGACAAAAAACGATGCTGGCAGGCGATTGCGCAATCCAATCTTGCAGCATCCAATGGTCATTTTGCCACCAAATCCCATTGGACCGATCTCCAATTCATTGGCCTCTTGCATAATCCGCGATTCCAAGGCAGCTAACTCAGGGATTGAGTTGGTATCATCTACCTCACGAAGGAGTTGATATTTGGCCCAATCGTACCCACTGGCGCGATCGCCGCCTATACAAACTCCAAGGAAACCAGGGCTACACCCTTTCCCCTGAGCCTGATAGACAGCATCCAGGATGCAGGCGCGAACCCCCTCCAAATCTCGGCCAAATTTTTTGCCGTTGAATTCACCAGGGAGCTTATATTGCGCGCTCATGTTTTCGCAGCCTCCCCCTTTCTGAATCAAACGGATATCAATATGTTTGTCGTAAGTCTGAACGAATTTAAAGCTCGGGCTGCCCGGCCCAAGATTTGTGCCCGAATTCTTCCCAGTCAAACTATCCACAGAGTTCTGCCGCAAATACCCTTTGGCTGTGGCTTGTGCCACCGCATCCTCGATCGCTGCTTGCAGAGCAATTTGATCGAATCCCACTGGACATTTCACATAGAAGGTCAATAACCCAGTGTCCTGACAAATTGGCAATGAATTGCGCTTTGCTAATCCTATATTTTGCATGACAAGATCTAGGGCAAAATCAGCTTTCGAACCTGGAGCTTCAAGCTTCTTTTTAAGGCTTAAGACTTGTTCCACATCCTGAGGCAAAAAAGCAGAGGTCCTTCGAATAAGTTCAATGATTTGTTCGGTAAATTTTGCCTTATCCATTTATCCTCCTATCAAAATGGTGGGAAAACATCTCGTGGCAAATCTCTGAAGCTGCTTTTTCCTATGCGCTTTGTTCAAATTAAATCTACTAAAAAAATTTCTATTGGTCAAGCTAAAAATTTGCTATCCAATTTTCCCGTAGGGAACTTAATTGTCCTCATTTGCTAAGTGAATGCAGTCTAGCTGCATCTACTAATCTGACATTTGTTTTCTGTCAATTTGACAAAACTTTCTCACTCTGACATTTTTTCGTGTTCCAATGACAAATTTAAAAAAAGAGGTAATCGGATAATCATCTGTATTCAAGCGATTTATCGATGTGACAGAAATGTGGCATGTAATTTGCGAAGGAAATGGATTGAATATCTTGCTCAGTTATTATTGATGAAATAGTGGCATAATGAACTTTTATGATTTTGAGATGTTCTTTTATTAGGCGAACATGCGTTCAGCGATTTTGCGCAACACAATAGCGGCTGCTTTTATCGGTTTGATCCAGCAGCCCAGCATTCCACGATGATGATCGCATTGTGCTGTTTCAAGCGATCTTGACTGAAGAAAAATTTCATCGACTCATTCTGACCAGAGCGATTAATTTTGGTGTTTTTTTCTCCAGAAGTGTATGAAAGTGTTTATCTAATTTTTATGGCTTCGATTTTAATTGAAAAACCGTTTTTATCTCTTTCGACATTCGTTGAAATACTTGAGTTCGAGATTCAAAAATTTAAATAGAGGAAATTGAATTATGAGTGAATATAAAAAAGATTTTTCACCCCGAATACCGACAGTGCTCCCGATTATCCCGTTGCGGAATGAAGTGCTGTTTCCGCAGCAACTCTTGCCTATTACCATTGCCCGGGAGCGGTCGTTGAAATTGATTGAAGAGACTGGCAAGGATGATAATCTGATTGCAATTTTGACCCAAAAGGAACAGACGATTGAGAATCCTACCACTGATGAGTTGTATCATATTGGTACGGCCGCTCGAGTCATGCGGACCATCGATATGCCCGATGGGAGCAAGACGATTTTGATTCAGGGGATGTATCGGATCAAACTGATCACGTTTATTCAGGATACACCTTATTTCAAAGCGATCTTTGAGCCATTGCGCGATATCATGAATGAAAAAGATCGCCCTGAAATTGACGCATTGGCGGCAAATTTGAGAAATATCTTCAAACGCGTTGTTGATCTGTCCAATGAGATCACTTATGAACAGTTGGTGATGATTTCCAATATTCGGGACCCTGGGGTTCTGGCAGATATGACTTTAGCATTTGCCAATGTTTCGATCGAGGACAAGCAGGATGTGTTGGGCACGGTGGATGTGAAGGAGCGCCTCAATAAGGCCAATATCATCATTAATAAAAAGCTTCAGACCCTGGAACTGGGCGAGAAGATTCAATCCGACATCCAGAGCAAATTTAGCAAGACCCAGCGAGAGATGTATTTGCGAGAACAATTAAAAGCGATACAAAAAGAGCTGGGCGAAGATGCGGATACATCTGAGATCAAGGAGCTCAAGCAGAAAATCAAAAAGGCGAAGATGCCCGAGGAAGCGCGAAAAGTGGCAGAAAAAGAACTCGAGCGCCTGTCGCAAATGCATCCCTCTTCGGCTGAATATACCGTTTCGCGGACCTACCTGGACTGGCTGATCGAACTGCCGTGGAGCATTAGCACCAAGGACAATCTGGATATCAAAGCGGTTCAGCAGAAATTGGACGCGGATCACTACAACTTGGATAAGGTCAAGAAGCGAATTTTGGAATATCTGGCAGTCAGAAAACTCAAGGACGATATGAAGGGGCCAATCCTCTGCTTTGTCGGTCCCCCTGGAGTTGGCAAGACCTCGCTGGGCCGCTCCATCGCCGAAGCTATCGGCAGAAAGTTCGTGAGAATATCGCTGGGTGGCATTCATGATGAAGCAGAGATCCGAGGTCATCGCCGCACCTACATCGGTGCCCTCCCGGGACGGATCATTCAGGGGATTAAAAAAGCCGGTTCCAATAATCCAGTTTTCATGCTTGATGAGATCGACAAAGTCGGACATGATTTCCGCGGTGATCCTTCTTCTGCGCTGCTGGAGGTTCTTGATCCAGAACAAAATTTCTCGTTTAGTGATCATTACCTGGAGGTTTCGTTCGATCTGTCAAAGGTGATGTTCATCGCCACGGCCAATATGTCGGACCCGATCCTGCCTGCATTGAAAGATCGAATGGAAATCATCGAAATCCCCAGCTATGTGGAGGAGGATAAAGTTCATATCGCTTTCGATTTTCTGATTCCCAAGCAAATTAAGGAGCATGGCTTGACCAGTGATCTAATTGAGTTCACCGAGGATGCGGTCAAGACAATTATCAATTCCTACACTCGTGAAGCTGGGGTGAGAAATTTGGAACGCCAGATCGCTTCGATCTGCCGTGGGGTCGCAAAAGATGTGGCTCAAATCGACGACATCAAAAAGGCCACTAAGAAGATCATCACGGAAAAAGAAGTTGAAGAATATCTTGGTCCGAAGAAGTTTTTCCCCGAAACAGCCGAACGCATCAACGAAACTGGGATCGCCATCGGATTAGCCTGGACGCCAGTTGGGGGCGATATTTTGTTCATCGAGGCATCGAAAATGAAGGGCAAGGGCAATTTGAAGCTCACGGGGCAGCTTGGCGACGTAATGAAAGAATCGGCTCAGGCTGCATTGTCCTATATTCGAGCTAAGGCCGAGGAGCTGAAAATCGATGACAATTTCCATGAAAATTATGATATTCACATTCACATCCCAGCCGGTGCCATTCCTAAGGATGGTCCCTCCGCTGGCGTGACATTATACACGGCCCTGTTATCTCTGCTCACTGGGAGAAAGGTCCGAAGCGATGTGGCGCTAACAGGGGAGATCACGCTGCGAGGGCTAGTGTTGCCAGTGGGTGGGATTAAAGAGAAAGTGTTGGCTGCGCATCGTGCTGGAATTCGCACCGTCGCGCTGCCGAAGAAAAACGAGAAAGACCTGGTAGAAATTCCTGACCAGATTCGAAAAGAAATGAATTTCGTCTTCCTCGAAAAAATGAGCGAAATTGAAGAGCTTATGCTGGAGAAAGAAGAGCAGCCGAAAATGGCGCTTAGCGCAGCCGGCTAAACGGACTCTTAGCGCACTGAACTCTGCTGAAAGAACAGTTCCCTCTGGATAACATCCATCGTCGTGCAGAGAAAGAGTTAATTCATTACTGGAAATTACAATCGCTATCTCAAATGTTCCTCAGCGGAGCAAATTTCTAAGCATACTAGTGAAGCTGTATTTTGCCCATAGAGCCATAGCTCTATGGGCTTCCTTTGTCTTAATAAGCCAATGGGTGAATTTTGATGACGAAGAAGATCTTTATATGACCGAATTTTGTCATGAGCAAGTCAATCCAGAAAAAAGATTGCCGAAAGCATTCCTGCATAAAATATCCAGAATTACTTTCCCAGGTCAAATCAATAGATCCATTCGTCTTTTTCTTGATTCCATCCCGCATTCATCAGAGCGCGATTCCTTTTAAATTTTTGCGGTGCATGTCTCGTTAGAAATTCATTCTGATTTTCGCTCTAATAAAACGACCACTTCGCAATGAGCGGTGTGGGGGAACATGTCGATCGGCTGGATTTTGCTGATTTGATAATTGCGGTCATTCACCATTGCTTTCAGGTCGCGGGCTAACGACGCAGGATTGCAAGATACGTAGATAATCTTGTTTGGCTGTAATTGAATGACTTTTTCTGGTAATTTTGGATGCATCCCGGAGCGCGGCGGATCGATGATCACCGTGGTAGGCCGACCATGAACCTGCATAAATTTGGCAGGATCTGCTAATTGATCCTTCAGATCCCCTTGGATAAAATCACAATTGTTCACCGAATTGAGTTGGCAGTTGATCAGGGCATCCTGAATCGCTTGAGGCACCAATTCTATTCCGATCACCCGCTGGACCAACGAGGCAATAAAAATGGCAATGCCCCCACCGCCGCTGTACAGATCATAAACGATATGATGATCTTCGAATTGGCCCCAATCTGCGATAAGCTGATACATACGTTCTGCTTGTCGAGTATTCGTTTGAAAAAACGAATTGGCAGAAATTCGGTAACGCCGATCCCCCAGCCATTCTTCGATATACCCAGGGCCAAAGAGAATATGCTCTTCATCACCAAATGCGATTTGCGCTTTTTTTCGGTTAATATTATGAACCATTGTGGTGATGAACGGAAATGCACGGGATAGCTCTTGCGCTAATTGTTCAATCAAGCGGGTCCCATTAGGATTTTCTGCGGTAACCAGGTTCACCATCATCTGGCCTGTTCGTTTCGATTGTCTGATGACCAAAAACCGCCAAAAACCGCGATGATCGCTGGTGCAATAGGCGGGAATTCCGCTCTCACGGGCATAGACTTTCACAGCATTCAGCACTTTGTTGCTTTGTTCAGATAACAATAAGCATTCGTCAATATCCAAGACTTTATCATAATAGCGTGGTACGTGAAGTCCTAACGCGAAATTCTTTTCAATTGGATGGCCAGATTGAATTTCTGTCTCCATGAGCCAGCGCTGTCGTGCAAATGAAAATTCCATTTTATTCCGATAATAATACAGATCAGGAGAGGGGAATGTAGGTAACACATCAAAGTTAGTGAATCCGCCGATATGAATGAGGCTATCCACTACCTGGCAATGTTTTTGGGCAAGCTGTTGCTGATAATCCAGATTCTGAAATAAACAGCCGCCACATACACCAAAGTAACGGCATGGCGGTGGTATTTCAAATGGAGAATGCATGAGGATTTTTAAAAGCTTTGCCTCAGCAAAATTCTTTTTGGAGCGAACGATCTGAGCCTCTACGCGTTGCCCTGGCAGCCCTCGATCTACAAAAATTGTGTAGCCGTCATGATGAGCAACAGCCTGACCACCGAATGCGATAGACTCCAGATTCAATTCTACAATCGCTCGTCGTTTCAATTCTGGCATAATGAATTCTATTGTTTCAAACTGAGACAACGTATTTGTCTGAGACAGAGAGATACATCAAACTCCGCTGCTTTTGTTTTAGTGCCAATTGCGATAACTCTAAAACATCCCGAGATTAATCTCCATTCCGATAACTTCAAATAATCGCCCAAATCTTGGCATATGATTTGTTTCATTTAAAAGCGAGTTAATAAATCACCAAATCGATGCTCTGAATCGTTCCAGTGAAGTCAGGTTATTATGCAGAGGAGGTACCCGATTTAAAAAATCCAACCTAAAACAGCACATTTGACCCGAATACTGCTGTTCCGCAATACGACAATGGGTTCTCAGCAAACAGATATTTCACTTTCCTTCCTAGTTTTTGAGAACCCATTTTTTTGTCCAGCCGATATCACCCATGCTCTCTCTTTTGAAGCAATCGTTTTCGATTTCATCGATTGATATTTGTTGCCCTCTCGACGACTTCCAATTTCTATCGAGCGATGACCAATTTTCCGACGAATTCGTCCTTTAAAATTCGTTCACCAGTTCGGGCCGTAGCTGCAATTTGATAGAGATAAACCCCATTGGCCAAAGGATCGCCATCTCGGTCGTGGCCATCCCAAAATACCTGATTAAGCCCGGCATCGCATGAGAGATCGGAGATGGTTTGAATTAACCTACCAGCGATGGTATAAATCCTAATCCGACACTGCGAAGGATGACTTAACGAGAACAAAAATGTTGTGCCAGTTGTGAATGGATTGGGATAATTATAAACGTTGGAGATTTTCAATTGATCGTTTGAGATCACAGTGAAGCCAATTGAAGCGACTGAGGAGTTATTAAAGTTATCCCAAGCTTTGACGCGCACTTTATGTTCCCCTGGTTCAAGGCCAACATGTTGGATGAGATTATTGTTTGAATCATACGAATTGCTCTTATAGCTGGTCAAAGGATACCGGATCTTTCCCGCTTTGAAATTGTCCTCGTAATAGTTGAATTGGTCTGTTAAAATTATCTCATTATCGTCGCGATCATCAATAACCATGGTAATATGATGTCCAATGTCTCCCGCAATATTGACGCCGCTCACGCTATCAGCGATCTCAATTTCAAGGATCGCATCTTGGGGAATATAGCTTCCATCACTTAATAAGCCACCAGCAACTCTGATTTTAATGATCGGGCCTTCAATATCTCGCAGTGCTGAAGTTCCGCCGACTGGGATATTCTCCCGATAGGCTGCGCCATGCTGTTGTTCATTTGCGAAGTAAATGCTGATTCTCCCATTTGTCCCCCCATAAGAGATATCTTTTGGCACCATAAAACGGGCGGCCAATTCGCCTTGATTGACATTTACGATGCCTCGGAAAATGGTTCGACCTGGTGCGATATAAGGGATTTGGCTGCCAAATGGCGTTTGATAGATTTTGATGCTTTGAGAATCGAAAATTTTTAGCAATGCCTTGCCAGAGAACTTTTGTGCTCCCGGCTTGCCTGTCGTCGCTTGACCGCGAATGATGATCTCGCTCAATGCCTTGAGGGTATCGGGCTGCATGGAGGCGATATTTCCGATCAGTATCGGTTTTGCCAAACGCATAGTCGGATCGCCATATAAGTGGTATTTCTGGTCATTGATGGTGCTGAAGTTGTTGATTTTGGCGCGAATTAGAGCCACACCTAACCTTTCAGTTGGGCCATATGGATTGCTGAACAACTGTTGATAAAATCTCTTGTTCAGCTCAGTGTTATCACTGGCATAAGCCAAACGAGCAGAAGTCATGAAAGCAATTCCACCCCTTCGTTTTGTTACAAAGAGCTTTTCAGCCGTTCCCCGCTCCATTGGATCATCAAATCGGCCGAAATCGCAGGTCGCTGCAACCCAAAGTGGCAACTTATCATCATTCTGTATCAAGTCGACATCGCGATTGTCCAACAGAACGCGTTCGTCAGCCCAGATGGTGGGAGCGCCATGACCTACATAATTTACAATCAGTGTCCCTTTATTCAGACGGTCCAATAAGGCTGCTGTGGCCGCTGGCTTGCGAAAACCAGAGAATGCGGGTTCTCGAATCGCTGGGTACTCGATCAGATAGATTTTTTCTTTGTTCAATGATTTTGGGATGGTCACTTCCATGATGGTTTCGGCATCCCGCGTATGCATCACTTCATTCTGACTTTGCGAATTATGATACTCATCATCCGCCACCATGGTCACGATATTTCGCCAGTCCTCCACCGGAATCTCCTGATCTGGCTGCCAGTAAGGTAAAGTTTCATAGCGGAGGATTTTTTCGACCACATTCTGAGTTTCTTCGACCGATTGCACTGGAAATCGCCCAATTGCCAGGTCTGGATGATTATCATCTCCGCTCACTAACACAAAAAATTCATCCATCGTTCGATTAGAATTTTCATCAAGCTCCGCTGTCTGATAGGTCGGGATCCAATTTCGATCTAGATTGCTTTTGATGTTCTTGTAATCATAATCCCCATCTCCGCAAAGCAAAACATAGCGCGGAGAAGGCGTCCAATTGTCATAAGCATACTTGATGAAATCCCGTATGGCTATGGGGTCAAACAAGCCCCAAGAGAATTCGTGATAAACATCTGTTATTCTGACTACAAAAGTTTTTAAGCTATCAAAGGTTTCACGATGATACTTGAGTGGAAGCACGGCATCGTAAAAATCATCATGAGTGATAATGATAAAATCTGCTCCCTCCACCGAATTTCGCAGATTGGCTGATGTTACTGGTTGAATTCTTGTTGGCTGCAACCATGCTTCAGGTGTCGCCGCGAAGTAATCTCGGCGCGGCAATCCCGTACTTGCATCGCCAAAAGTAATAGTGCCAGAGCCAATAACGGCGTCGGCGATCATCTGAACATTGAATGGATCGGTAATGTCATAAACTTCAATCTGATTGTTTTTGAAATTGGAGATCTGGTATAATTGAGGAGCTTCGCCAACCTGGTTGAACATAAGCGAGTTATCCCGAGCAATGAATTGTCTTTTATATTGAATCTCAAACCAATCCACATAACTCTGGCTCTCAGCCGCACTTCCATTATAAGTGATTTTCAGGGTATTGACTCCATTGGCCGCCAAGGGGACGGTCGCTTGAGCTTCGAACGCCCGCAGCGTGTAACTCCCATAGAATGAAAAGTTGCCGAGCAATTGATTATTGAGCGTCACACTGAAACTGTGATTCCCAGGTGTGATGCCGAGCAGTTGGATTTTGAAGTAGACATTGTTTTCACTGGTTGCTGGGTCAGGCAGGAATACGCTATAACTTTGTTGAGCGCTCTGGCCGAGCATCTGACGACCGAACCAATTGATCCCAGATTTGAGGTAATTGACTGACTCATCTTCATTGAAAAAGCGTCCAGTAAAATAGGGAGCTGGGGTAGCTCCAGCCAGAGCAACCGACGGCTTCATCGCCATCCGTTTCCCAAGCCTATTCCCCCAGTTTAACCAATAAATATTTTCTGTGGTGTAGTGGTTGATATAGTGCTGATAAAAACTGGGCTTGCTATCGAGCCGATCCCATCCATTCACCGCCTTCCCGTAAAATAAAATATAATCGTCTTTATCGAATTTACCATTGCCATTAAGATCAACCACCCGAATGGCGTGTTCAATTAAACTATCGGGACGCCATTCCTTTAGGCTTTGGGGCAGTTCGCGCCCCCCATTATTGAAAATTTTAATGGTTTCTGGTTGGATAGCGCTGATGTTTACTCCTTGTTTCGCTAAATCATCACCGCTAATTTTATATAACCCATCCTGTTTAATAGTAATTTTATACAAATTCTCAGCCGGAAATACTGGTTTCGCGCGCTTGAGTTGCGGCAGATGCCGTTTCAACCATTTACGAGATTGAGGAAAATTTATGACAACACCTCGATAAAACTCTTCATCCCTCCTCGCATCCAGCCTTGATCCGATGCCCTCTGTACTACCATTGAAATCCACTCGGATGATTATTCTATGATGGAATAAAATTCGATTGGCACCTCCCTGCAGTTGCAAAGGCGCTAAACGAATGGTTACCACTCGTTGATCCCTGATAAAACCTGACTGATCAAAAGTGATGATCTGCTGGGGGAATAGTTGTGTTGACTGGTAGACTTCTGGTTGAGGATGATAATGATAATTTGCCGCTTGATCAATGAAAGGAATTGGCAACAATTTACCTTCGAATGCTTGGGTCTCCACCCCAATAATTTTGACAGTAACCTCTGCCTCCAAAGGGATGCCGACATTTACCACCCTGGTTGGAATTGCTGGGTAACCCGGATCCCCCGAAATGCTCCCATTGCTCAATCGAATACTTAAAAATATATCTTGATTGATTCGCAGCGTATCAATACGCTCAATTAAAGGAGACAGTTCGAGTGTAATGCCCTGATCTGAAGCGTCAAGGATCCTAACATCATCACTCATTGCAGATAGAGTTGCGCCGCTGAAGAAACTAAGTAGCATAGCCGCTGCGATCAAAATCTGCTTGATCTGATTACTCGCAAACTGGTTGATCATAAAAATAAACTCCAAATAAGATTTTCGTGTTTAGATTCCTGGGGTTGAGCAGGATAAAACAGGCCTAATCATTTAAAACCAATGCACATTTTTAAATTACCACACCTTGGAACCTCATGGAAAAATATTCAGTGAGGTCCCTGATGAGTCAAATCAGGCGACTCTTTTGGCCCAAGAAATTGCATCGTTCAAACAATGCTAATTTACGCCCTGCTTGCTCATTGCTCATAATTCAGCATCGCCTCAAAGCTCAAGTTGAACTTCCCCATGGATCTGAGGCAAGACAAGATCTTTCAATGCTTCATCAATTACAATTCAGCTTATTGCAATTGCATCGGCGCGACAACTAATTTCTAACTTAAGCTGATAAATTTTACTATCCAGAATGCGCTATGGGATGATTTATCAAGTTTCAAAAATGAACAAAATGATCATTAGTAATTAGCCACACAAGCGGTCAAAATGTCTTGTTTGGCTATTCGGATCTGGTTTGCAGGAAGTCCTTCAGGCAACGCATCCGTTATTAACCAGATCGGCCATTACAAGACGATGAATTTCAAGCCAAGCTAAAAAAAGCAAATCATAGATCATTGCATTTCTCATTAGGCTTGCCTAACGAAAATTGAACATCCATCATTCTTAGTTATTATCAAAGCACACGCCGGATATATGCGTTCACCTGCTGGGATCGACTGATGATCCGATCGTAACCGGCGATCCCCAAAAAACAAAGGATCATTAATCCCAAACTACCAACGATCCCAGCAGCTTCATCTGACCACCCTAAAACAGAAAGCCATGAGCTCCCCAAGAAATAGCCGATAATTAAAGCAAACACGGGCAACAGAAATACGATAGCCGAATATTTTACCACCTGCTTGGGATTTATCTCCACTTCAACATTATCCCCAGGCCGAGCGCCTAATCGATTCAAGGCTACTATTTCAAAGCGCCCCTCGCCAAAGGACTTGCATGCGGTGCACCCAGCACATTGTTCACCCTTGATCATCATCACCCAGGCCAAATCGCGCTCTACCCTCATAACGATGCCATTTTCTAACATAATTTATCCCAATTACCCCAAATTTTCATGTTCAAAGCTGACAGATAAAGAAACAAGCATCTGGAAAATAGATTAAACCCTGATGGATTTATTTTTCGTTTTTCTAATATTTTTAGAAGAACTTTCATCATTGCCAACCAATTGTTACCATGCCAAGCGATTCTAAAGCTCATGAATTAGATTTTTTATTTTAAACGAACAATTGTCTTTTGAGTTCAACCAGAAATAAAAAAGCCCTTAGTGATACTACTAAGGGCTTAGCGATTTTTTGCCAAAAATTATCCGAGGTATTTCCTTAATGGTTCTAACCGAGATCGATGGCGCAATCGCCGAAGGGCTTTTTCTTTGATCTGTCGCACCCGTTCCCGGGTCAGCCGAAAATGTTCGCCGATCTCTTCCAGCGTCAATGGACGATCGCCCTCAAGACCAAAATAGAGCCGAATAATCTCAGCTTCCCTCGGTTTCAAGGTCGACAAGATTTTATCTATTTCGACCTGCAGCGACTCTTTCATCAAGGTGCTGTCCGGCGGACTATATCGGTCGCTTTCAATCACATCGAGCAAACTATTACCGTCTTCTTCTTTGAACGGCTCATCCAGAGATAGATGCCGTGCTGAGGTTTTCAATACATCGGCCACCTCGAAGGTCGACATCTCCATTTTCATTGCGACTTCATCCATGCTGGGTTCACGGCCAAAGGCTTTCTCCAGCGATTCCAGGGCACGACCGATCTTATTAATAGCCCCCACTCGGTTCAAAGGCAAACGAACCACTCGGGACTGTTCTGCCAGCGCTTGCAGGATGGACTGCCGGATCCACCACACCGCATAGGAAATGAATTTAAAACCCCTGGTCTCGTCAAAGCGTTGTGCCGCCTTGATGAGCCCAAGATTGCCTTCGCTGATCAGATCCTGCAATGGCAAGCCCTGTCCCTGATATTCCTTCGCTACACTAATGACAAAACGCAAATTGGCTTTCACCAATTTATCAAGAGCCTCCTCATCACCTCGGCGAATTCTCCTGGCAAGTTCGATCTCTTCCTCTGGCCGTAATGGCGAGAATCCACCGATCTCCTCAAGATATTTTTCGATAGATTGTTTCGTTCGAGATCCTACCACTTTCTTCTTCTTAGCCATACAACTACCAACAAATTCAAATCTTAGTTAGAATACAATACAGACGAACAAATCCCATTACAGAAAAACTTTTGCTATAAAATTGTTATTTCAGTTAATTGTCAAAACCCTTTTGACCTGATATCTAAAGGAAAAAACGGACGGTCCATTGAAGGAAACAAATGAAGATCAGAATCAGACTCAAATCAACATCTTTCACGAACTTTATCTCCAGCCCAGTCGATGCTACATTAAATTTCCCAGTGTTGTCAAGTTTTTTCTAATATTTTTTTTACCCGCCGAATCGCCTTATCATGTTTTAAGCGTTTTCGTTGACTCGGCTTTAAAAAATAGCTGTTCTTTCGATAATCCCGCAAAACTCCAGCTTGTTGACATTTCTTCTTAAAACGAGTGATGGCGCGATCTATGGGTTCTTTCTCACCAACGATCACTTTGATCATGTTAGATCACATCCTTTCTCTCCTTCTCTTTTTGTGCTCTATGAAATTTTCATTCGGGATTTATACTAAAGCTCAGTTTTAAAGTTCCTCACGTTTTAAAATATTTTTATACCTGCAGCTATTTTTAACCATATTTTTTTATCATTGACATTTTTGAAATATTCGAGACCGAATAGGTTGGGGGAATCAATCTGATTGCTGTTTTAGTGAGCGAATAACAAGAAACCAAATCCGCCTCTTTTTTTGAAGATTAATATTGAATATCCGATCCCGATCCTGTATCGATTCCAAAATTAATATACTAAATAAATCTCCAGAAGTCAAGCGAATGATTTGAAATTTTGTATTTTTTTCTGGCTTTTTAAGCTTTTTTTTTGATCTTCGGCAAAAAAACTGAAAAAGTGGAGCCAAAATTAACCTTGCTTTGCACTTCGATGCGACCGCCGTGTTCTTCTACGATCTGTTGGGCAATCGACAGACCCAGGCCAGTGCCTGTCGGCTTCGTCGAAAAATAAAAATCGAAAATTTGTCCCAGTAGCTCTTGCGGAATTCCTTTTCCAGTATCATGAAAATTGATCACTAACCATTCCAATTGTTCATCAGGCTCTTTTGAGACGAAAGTTTGCAATTCGACCGTAATCACCCCTCCACCTGGCATCGCCTGGATTGCATTGACCAAGATATTTAAAAATACCTGACGCATCTTTTGTTCATCGATGAAAAGCAATGTATCATCGCTCCGGTATTGACGATTTATTCGAATACCATTTTGCAACGCCTCAGCCTGAAGGGAGATGATGGTTTCGTCGAGCAATTGATCCACTCGAACCATTTTGCGATCCAATTTTCGGGTTTTAGAGATCATTAGAAAATTATTCACCAAGTCATCAACCCGTTGAATTTCGCTGGCAACGATGCAAAGATAGTGGCGCAATTTCGATAATTTTGGCGCTGGTCGATTGAGCTCCCGCTCCATGACCTGCATGTTTACAACCATAGCATTCAATGGATTGCGAATCTCGTGCGAAAGCACAGAGGCCAATCGACTCAGCGTCTCGAGCCGTTCACTGCGTTTTAATCGTTCCTGGAACAAAGTCAATTTCTCCGCCATCTCATTGAAGCGGTCTGCTAACATCGAGATCTCATCCGCTCCAAGTGTAGGGATCCGATATTTGAGATCACCAGCTGAAAATTTATCAATCCCTGAAACCAATTGCTTTACTGGAGTGACGATCCTTCGGGTAAAAATATATGCGATCACCATCGAGAGCCCCACGCTTGTCCCCATAAACAAGAGAATCTGAAGCTTCATTTTATCAGCAACTGCAAATGCTTCGTGCAGCGGCTGCTGGATTACCACGCCCCACCCCAGTTCGGGCAACGCTTCATATGCAGCAATCATCTTCACCCCATCCCGATTTACATAGATCCTCTGACCTGATTTATTATTGTTGATATCAGTCAGTATATCAACCTCGCGGAAGCTTTCCTTTAAATAGACATTCCGGGGATCTGAATGGGCAATAAACCGTCCATTTTTCTCGAATACAAAAGCCTGACCAGATTTGCCCACCGCACTGCTATCCACCACTTCCCACATGTCTTTCAAATTCACCTGGGCCAGCAGGATCAGATCTTTCTCATCATAAAAACGAATGACTTCTGCCATGTCCATGACCGGCAACTGATATTCGGTCAGATAGACCTCAGACTGATAGCCATGTCCCTGTTTCACCTGGTGAATAAAATTCTCATGACAATATCGAAGCGAGTCCTCATTTGGAACTGTTGAAATAACGATCTTTCCTGTATCGTCCAAAATCTTGATAGTGCTAAACAGCGGAAAATTTGCCACCATCTCGTTGATCAATAGATCCTGAGCAAACCGAGTTTTGAGATTATTCAGGACATTGAATGCGTTGAACTCCAGGTTTTTCCTGGCGTTTTCAATCCTGGTTCTCGTGATCCGTGCAAAATTGCGCGCCAACTCGGTGTTCCGCTCCCGCACCGTCATTTCAACTGCATTTTGAACGGTGTGGATCAACACCAACCCGGTGATCAGTAGTGGAACCGAGGCCACCAAAATATGAGATATAAGCAATTTGGTAATAAATCTATGCTTGATTTTAATTCGCAATGGTCGCATAACGATGCTTTTGATATTCACTAGATCCTTGTTTTCCGATAACCCTATGCGCCAAATGCTTCCAGTTGCACTTTCATGAGCAAAATTCGGAAAAATACACCAAGCTGATTAGCAGATGTGTTTCTTTGATGACGATTGCACTGTTCATCTCAATCGACCAGTACATTTCGCAGTTCTCTCCACGAAATAAATCAACGTCAATACCTTGCATGATCAGTTGCATGCATCAATTGCCCGCGTTGCGAACTAATTGGGCAAATCGGATCGAAATTGGCGGCTTAAGGCAGAGTCATTTCCTGAATTCCCATTCCGCAAATGGCAACAATTTCCCTTTGGATTGAAAATTGGTGAATTTCTGCCGATTCACAAAATATCGATCCAACCATAAGAAGAATAAAAAGGCGCCAGGCTGATCGGAATTGATCTGTTTTAAGATCGCTTGGAGTAGCAATTTTCGAGAATTCTGATCCGGTTGGATGTGGTATAATGAGAACAAATGATCGATCTTGCGATTTCGATACCCAAAAATATTGTCACTATTCCTAGATCCGAAATAGGTCTCGATGCTCTCAATTGTCTCATCAAATATTAGGGTTGTCAGGAGCACATCGTAATTCTTTTCCATCAGAGATTTTTTAATTTCGCTCTTAAACATAGGTTTCCGGAGCACATCGATTCCCATTTTGTTCCAGGCAAGCTTGATACGCGTTGCTAATTGCTCTTCGATCGCTACCCCCTTTTCATAACCAAGGGTGATCCGAAATGGCACGCCAGCCTTATCCAGAATATCATCGCCATCTGTGTCAAACCAATTTTCTGATTGGAGTAATTGAATTGCTTTTTTGGGATTAAACTTGTATTCTTCAAGATCGGAAAGATGAAGCGACGATTCTCGAGAAAGCGGGCCATCGGCCAAATCGGCAGTTCGATTGAGAACTCTCTCAAGAATTGCGTGACGATCTATCAAATAAGTGAGCGCTTGTCTGATCACAGCACTTCTTAAAATGTTATGTTGATTATTGAAAACCAGCGTCTTTACTTCGTTTGGTCGTTTATAGCGAAAGTGAATGGCATAGGCGGTGGTTGATTTATGCACTTCCTCAGCAGTGCTGTAACTTTCCGTGATCGCAAAATCGATTTCCTCTTTGACAATCGCCCCAATTAGGCTGTTCTCTGAATCAAAAAATTGAAAAATCACTCGAGATGGATGATTCGAAGCTGCTGCCCCTGGATAATAAATCTTAAACATCACTGTTTGATCTGTCTCAGCGATTTTTACAACTTCCTGAGCGCTATTGGGCGTAAGCACTGGATAGTAATCATTCTGGATATATTGCTCAAGATCCGACGGATCTATTCTGCCAAGCAACTCCCCAACTACTAAATCCTGAGGCTTCGGCTGAATTTGATTTTGGGAGAGCGCACTTCTAACTCCAACGATTAGCCAACAGCAGAAAATCATCCTTAGGAGGAGACAAGCGGTCGATTTAGCGATTGTTTTATCCAAAATTATTTATGACCTTTCAGTGATCATGGTTAGCAAATAATATTCGATTTTTGTTCCTATTCGCCACAATTGATGGCGATTTCATAGAAGGATCGAACATCAACTGTACTGAAACGGCATCGCATTCTTGAGACAATGAACTCAATCAAAAGCCATTGGATTGCAATACAAGTCCGATTCCCATGTATA
Source organism: candidate division KSB1 bacterium (assembly GCA_034506395.1). NCBI lineage: Bacteria > Pseudomonadati > Candidatus Zhuqueibacterota bacterium. The sequence continues at coordinate 248,016 of JAPDPQ010000001.1, forward strand.
TATTTGCATTGAAATGGACAAGGAATTTCTAGCACAATATCCCTTTCCATTATGAATGTTCCATTCGATATTATCTTATTTGCTCGCTATCGAAATCATCGCTTGAACAATTATTTTAATATTTTTATTTCAAAATAGCAAGCAAAAATTTAAAATCTAATTGATCATGTAAAAAAAGAGCAATAATCAAGAGTTAGAGTTAGCAAAAAAGTCTTGACATTCATCAAAAATATTTGTTAATTACATCAGAAAAAAATGAAGCACAAACAAGCAGGGGAGTGCTTTGTATGGACGCCTGCCGTCATGTCTCATGGTTTATGGGAGTTATGATTTTGCTTCAACTGGCATGCACCGAAGAACAGCCATTCTTCCCTCAAAACTTGCCGGGTAGGATCGTTGGAAGAGTAAGGCCAGAAAGCATTCGCGCTGTGATTGAGCTTTATCAGGGACAATTGATCCGAACCACTACTTGTGACTCCTCAGGTTTCTTTACATTAGACAGTTTAGCCCCTGGCATTTATAATTTGGAAATCTCTGCCCAAAATTATGGTAGACAATTCATCAACCAATTGACAGTTCATTCTGGTCAGACCACTACCATCCCTGATGTCGAACTCCGACCCTATCCCGAACAGATCTCATCCTTTATTCCAGTGTCTGGCGCCACAAATTTCCCATTAACAGCACCGATACAGATCCAATTTGCAACGTTAATGGATCACTCTTCCGTTGAGCAGAACTTTCGTCTTGAACCTGCGACACCGGGTCACTTCAGCTGGCAAATCGTGTTTGGGAACAGCCATCTTTCTTTTTTCCCAGATGATCAATTTCAATCGAAAACGGTTTATACATTCCTTCTTACCACCGAAGCGCGCACCAGTCATGGAAAAAATCTACCCTTTAATTTTACAAGCAACTTTACCACCGAGGGTGTGAGAGTCACCAGCACCATTCCAGAGAATGACGCTTCTTTTGTGTCACCGCAGACTGAGATTTTCATCAGTTTTAATTCCAGAATGGATCGGAGCAGCGTCGAGCAAAATTTCATAATACAACCGAACAAGCTGGGCAATTTCAAATGGCTGGATTCGCGCCGGTTTATTTTTCAGCCAGGCAGTTACTTGGCAAGCAATACGCAATATATTGTCATTGTGGGAAGTGAAGCCAGGGATGTATTTGGAAATTTTTTGCAACAGCAGAGCGCAACAGCCTTTAGAACCGAGCCATTGAAAATCAGCTATAACTTTCCAGAAAACGGTGCCACAGGAGTAAGTCGCTCCGGTCCGATTGTCATTGGTTTCAACACGCTGGTCGATCAAAACTCAGTTCAACAGGCCTTCACTTTATCACCAACAATTGAAGGGTGGGATTTCCAGTGGAGTGATTTATCACGCTTCCAATATTCAGGCACTGCTCGATTGCAACCAAACACATTCTATATGGTAACGATCGATACGACTTGTACCGATGCCTGGAGAAATCGTTTGCCATCCAATTATAGTTTCGTATTCAAAACCGGCTATTAAAATTTGATATACTCTCGATAGATACCGGCACGCTCTGGGTCTAATTTGATCAATTTCTCAAATATCTCAGTTTCCTCAGATGTCTTGAATAATTCAACGATTTCGATGTGATGAGCTTCTAAAAATTTTGTGCATCTTTTGTATTTCGGATCTTCGACCTTTTGTATTTCTTCTAACATATTAATTGCTTCTCGGATGTAGGTTCTGGCCTTGGCAGGATCTTCTTTGGAGAAATATAATCCGTAAAAATAAAAATCTTTCATCTCACGGTACTTTTTGGTCTTATCATTCATTAGATCGGTGATCAGTTCCACTCGAAGATCCCAGCCTTCTATAAATTGTCCCAGACCAAAACGAGCCTGTTCAGCAATTAATTTCGCTCTTTCAAAATAGGGGGTTCCCAAAAGATAACCAAATTTATCCATTTCTTCGGCGATGATAATGTTCATATAAAAATCTAATAAGCTGGTCAAAGAATCCCAATGATTATCAGAATGAACCGGGATTTCGCCCTTTTGATAAGCGAACCGACAACGGCGGTCGGCGTACTGGACATCGCTATTATTGCTGACTAAAATCTGTGCTTTGTATCGGTCCTGATAGCTGACACTGATATCTTGCAATACAAGCGACCAGCTAATTTTTAGCTCCCCGACAAACTCATCCTTGGTCCATTTGTAATTATTAAGATAATCCTCCAAAACCTGTTTAAAGTTTTGGAGCTTATTTCGATTTTCGTCAGGGAGGGCGTTCAATTCTAAATCAACTGTCACTATGATCCGTTGAGAAAGCAGCTCGAACGGCAGAATCGAAAGAAAAAGAAAAAACAAAATTGTTAAAAGGGAATTTAAGAAGCGATTTTTCATTTTTACTTTAAAATTGTGCTGGTAGTTAATCATCGTTGATTTCCTTCCGATCATAATTATGCTCAAGAATAGCATCCACAGAGTGATCGTATTAGTTCTGATTCAATCAAAAGATATTGAATATTAACATCTGCTATTATGAAAGTCAAGCAAATAATTTCTCCTGCTCCCCAAAAACAGACTTTTGTCATTATTCAGTGCTTTCTATTATTCTTTTCCTCTACGGTAGATGCAAGCTTTGAATTAAAAGGCAGCAGCGCCAGAGTTCAAGGGCTAGGGTTAGCCTATGTAGGCCTTGCCAATACGCCAGAAGCTATTTTTATTAATAGCAGTGGTCTGGCCCAATTGAAAGGATTTGCTTCATCGATCTATTACACACGGCCATTTGGGTTGAAAGAACTAAACTATGGCTCTATTGTCGCCATGGCGGCTACACCTCCGGCCAATGTCGCTCTGGGCTGCCTTCATTTTGGTAATGAGCTTTACAGCGAACAGTCATTCATCCTTGCACTTGCTCGTCCTTTTCGCAATAACTTTTTCTATGGGATCAATCTACATTACATGAAACTACAAATTACTGGTTACGGTTCAGATTTTTCTTTGGCGTTTGATGGCGGTTTTCTGGCGAAGCTGAACGATCACCTTAGCTGGGGATTTTTTGCTACCAATATTACCCGCGCTCGCATGGGTGCTAGCAAAGATCAACTTCCTCAAACCATTTGTTCTGGCTTTAGCTATGTGCCATGCAATGATCTGGTGCTCAATATCGATATTTTTAAAGACGTCAATTTCCCGCTTGAACTTAGGCTGGGTATCGAATATCGGCTGCTAAATCGCTTGGCGTTGCGAACTGGAATCGTTAGTGAGCCAACCCAGTTTGCTTGTGGCATCGGTTTCTTTTTTTCTCGCTTCACAGTCGATTATGCAATGACCACTCATCAAATACTGGGCTTAAGCCATCATGTATCATTGCAGGTACAAACCAAATCGAAACCAGTATCTGTAACCCCTGTTGAGCCGTTAAAACCCAGCTCACAAAACGAGATTACAATTAAAATAAACATCAATACAGCCGATGAGAAGAGCTGGCAACAGTTACCTGGGATTGGGCCTAAATTGGCACGCCGGATTGTAGAGTACCGCCTTCAGGTTGGGCAATTTAATAGCATCGAAGAATTATCTCATGTGAAAGGTATTAGTAAATCGAAGTTGGAAAAACTAAAACCTTATCTTACGCTGGACCAAAATTGAAAGGTACTTCCTTTAAAAAATTAATCTACTGGCTTTGCTTGCTTTATCTTTCATGTTTAGCATCAGCGCACGCCCAGGAGACCAACCTCGAACCATGGTTGGAAAACTATTCCGCCTATTCCGATCCTGCCGATTTGCTTGAATTGCTAAAGGAATTTGAAAAGCGTCCAATTAATTTGAACGACGCCACAGAAGAGCAATTAGCTCGATTTCCTTTGCTGAATCCTATTCAAGCACGAGCAATCGTTCAGTATCGACATAAAATTGGAGCATTCCATTCCCTGACCGAACTTTCTCAGATCGATCTTATTGACCCTACTTTGGTGCCAATTTTATCAAAGTATTTGACGGTGGGATCTCAACGGATAGATCATCAATGGTCATTGAATTTGAAAAGCCGATTGAGCCGAAAAATTGGCGCTTCGTCTGAAACTGAAGACAGCGCGACAGTTGTATCACCCAATAAAATTTATCAGCGACTTGATTTCGCCTATGGAAATAAAATTCGCGCTGGTCTATTATTAGAAAAAGACAGCGGCGAACGAAAGTTCGATGATTTGATGCTCTATTTTCTCAGCTATCACAATCGCTCCACTGGGCATAAGCTAATTTTGGGCAATTATCGTCTCGAATTTGGTCAAGGCTTGATTTTTGGAAATCCTTACGGATTTTATAAGGGAAGCGCTGCCAACCATTGGGCGATCCAACGCAGCCGAGATTTAATCGAATATACTTTGGTGGACGAAAATGCTTCACTTTATGGCGTTTCAGCGAAACTTTGTTTTAAAATTTACCAGTTGTTTTTGTTTCTGTCGAATAATAAATTAGACGCCGGCTTGAATAGCGAAGGAAAAATTAAAAATTTTTATAATACAGGCCTTCACCGCACTCCTAACGAGATTGCGAAAAAAGATCAGCTCCTCGAACGACTGTCGGGCGCACGATTGGCAATCAAACCAACAGCTCATCTCGCCCTCGGGACTACTCTCTATCGCTCGACGTATTCTCCCGCGATCGCCATGCGCGATAACAATCAGTATCGGTTTGCCCTCCAAGGCAGTTGCAATTTTGTTGCTGGAGTTGATTTTCAACTGACCTGGAATCACTTCCATTGGTTTGGTGAATGTGCGCGGTCCCAAAGCCAAGCCACTGCCCTGATCTCTGGAGTGTTATTCCAGATGAAACCTCTGGAACTGATCGTCTCTTATCGGAATTATTCCAAGCAATTCATCAATCTTCATGGTCATAGTTTCAGTGAACAGGGCGGTTATCCGCAAAATGAGCGAGGAATTTTTTGGGGCTTGCAGTTTGCCCCCTCCTCAACCCTGAAATTCACCTTTTATTTCGATCAATTCAGTTTCCCCTGGCGAAACTATCTCATCTCTATGCCCAGCAGCGGCAAAGATGCTCTGTTGCAAGCCGAATATCGGCTGATGAAACATGTAAAGCTGACCACACAATACCGCTTTGAACAGAAAGATCACCAAATCAGCAAAACTCAGCAGATACTTCCTAAGGTCGAGCATCGAGGCAGAACCCAATTGGAAGTTCAAATAGATAATCACGTTACGCTTCGCGGTCGCCTGGAGAAAAAATGGGTTGCGTATCGTAATCTCGGACCAATGTCACTCAATTATGCTCAAAAATTCAATGGACTGCTCCTATATCAAGATATTCTCATTCGGTTTAGAGACAATCTTCATCTGGCAACGCGCCTCGGATGGTTCGACACTGACAGCTACGAAAGTCGGCTCTATCAATTTGAGCATGACGTCGTTGGAATATTAACAAATCAGATGCTCTATGGGATCGGTACCAGGCACTACATGCGGCTACTTTGGGAACCGTATGAGTTTTTGCATATCTCTGCAAAGCTGGCATCCACCCAATATAATCCGCAAACATCCACCAACTCAAAGTCTGCTAAAAATACTTCTGAATCAGAAATTTTCATGAATTTCCAAATAGAAATTCGATGGTAAGCCAACAGGGAATGTAATCCAATAATCCATATTTTATCTTTATCCTATATTTTGCGTCCTAAATTTTAGCCTTGACTTAGATGTTTTATTGCTTTATATTGTGGGTTCAATAAACTAAATATCAACTGCAAAATTAATCTAATTTCATGCCATGGAGAAAATCTTAATTGCATTTTTGAAAATGACAGCCCGGTATGGTAAGCCCCAACCGGTTGTCGACATCTTTGGAACGCTTTCTGGAGCAAAATCGGTGATTGTGATTATGCCTAAAAAGTTGGATGACTTTGGCATCGCTCGCAGATTTATGGCTACAATGGTGAAGGATTTTGCGCCTGCTCGCCTCATATTTGTCATGAAACCCCAGTATCGGAGCTTGCTCAATGGCGACCAAGACTATGGCATAATATTTGTATCTGAGACTGATGTAAATTTTTGGGGGCTCCCTAAAAAAGAAATCGTAAAAAAAGTGGTAGCAACAGCCTGCGACATAGTTATCGACTTAAACAACGAATTCGATCTGCCTAGTACTTATCTATGTCTCAAAAGCAGAGCTTCATTGAAAATTTGTTTTGATCATGAAAAGCGCGAGCCTTTCTATAATTTCTATTTCAGAACCCCGGCCGACCTTAGTTTGAGCAGCAAATATAAAAAACTCTTGCATTATCTGAAAAATAGATCAACGGCCGAGACGGTTGATGCTTGAGGCCATACTGAAACTCTGCAATTGCTGTTGCTCTTTTCTAAAATGTTTGGACATCTTGCCATTGGTAAACATGGAGAATCGGGTTTCATGGCAGAAACTTTTGACAGCTTAAAAAACCAAATTGCAGAGCTTCAACAAAAATGTGCTGATCTGACATCGAGTAACCAGGATCTGAAAAATCGATTAGCAGAGCTCAATTCCCTTTATCTGATCAGCTTGACGCTAACTCGGAGTTTGGATTTGCCCGAAATATTGAAGTCAATTCGGAGCTTGTTTCAGAAAAAACTGAAGGTCGATTTTTTTGGGATTTTTATATTGGATGAGAACTTGAGCAGCTTAAGTTTGCAGTCCTATTTCGGACTTGCAAGAAAAATTGAAGAGCTGCCACCTGTGAAATTCGGAGAGGATATCTTAGGTGAGGCTTTAGCCACAGAACAAACGATCTACATCCCAGATATTTCTAAGGCAAATCATTACCAGTTCTTTAAAACAATCCAAATGACTGGTTCATTTTTGGCCATTCCGATCTTGATTCGGAAAAATCATCCTCTAGGAGTTCTCAGTTTGCAACGCCGAAATATCGATGCCTTCGCTATAGAGGAGCGCGAATTCTTCAAAAGAATCGCCCTGGAGCTCGCAAAAGTAGTGGATAAATCTTTGTTATTTCAGCATACCAAGGAGCTTTCAATCACCGATGATCTGACCGGACTTTACAATCGGCGTTATTTCAATCAAAGGTTCGAGCGTGAAGTATTGCGCGCAAAACGATATCGACGGCCTTTATCGATTCTTTTGGTTGACATTGACTATTTCAAAAACTATAATGATATCAACGGCCATCTTTTGGGCGATGACGTATTGAAAAAGGTTGCTTATCTGATAGAATCGAACCTTCGCAAAGCTGATATTGTCGCTCGTTATGGTGGAGAGGAATTCGTAATCCTGCTCCCGGAGATCGATAAGGTCCATGCAGATCAGGTGGCGGAGAAACTGCGACGAACGGTAGAACTGCGGCATTTTCCAAAAGAGCAATATCAGCCCAATAAGAATCTAACAATCTCGATTGGGCTCGCTACGTTGCCAGAGGACTCCACGAATCCCCGCGAACTACTCGAGTTTGCCGATCGGGCACTCTATCGAGCCAAAGAGGAAGGCCGCAATCGGGTCGTCGCCTACCATGCTGCGATGATGCCATACAATTCGTCAAACATTCTGCATTTAGAGCCGAAAACTATGGCCATTGCTAAATGACGACCGCTGCGAACTCGCGTTGCTGGCTCAAGACACTTTGCCTCCGGTCATAGCTAATCCTTGGTGGTGAAGTTGAACGATTGTCGCTTTAGCCGAGCTCAGACTGTCATCATAGGCAGTATCCTGCAGCCGCATCTGACTTGCTGCACCGTGGGAATGATATTGCTTTTAATCAAACACTTCTTTCTGAGTGTCCAACGTCTCGCGTCATTCTTTGAACAGTCCGCAAACGATTGTGATTGGTCGAAATGAAAGATGTTCGCATCGCGAAATCTTGTAGTGCCCGAGTCTATTCTATTGCCCTGTTGTTCTTTTCTTTAGCGGCGACCTCTGCGCTCGCAATCTACCGGCCTTCATTTCAAAGAAATTATGACACTCAACATATCCAATTGCACTTAAAAATTGATCATCATCAGCGCTCACTATTGGGCAAGACGAAAATCACCATCGTCCCACTGCACCATCATCTCACCTCACTAGCATTTCATGCGGCCGATCTGGAGATTTATTCGGTTTCACTGGCCGATCAAATTGCTCTGCACTTTACATCGGATTCAGAGACGGTAGCAATTACCTTCCCTCATCCGATTGGGATCGAGGATACAATAACAATTACCATCGACTATTTCGCAAGGCCGAAAAAAGGGCTCTATTTTAATGCTCCCTCGGCGGAAAAACCCAATGTTCCGCAACAAATCTATTCGCACTCAGAACCCATCGATGCCCGCTACTGGTTTCCTTGCTATGACGAACCAGATGATAAAATGACCAGTGAAGTCATCGCTACGGTAGCGGATAGTTTTTTTGTGCTCTCCAACGGAAGGCTGGTCGGTGTCAAACATAATCCTCAGGATCATACACTAACCTATCATTGGCTACAGGATAAGCCTCATGTGAGCTATTTGGTTTCAATCGTTGCTGGCGTTTATTCTGAAATCAGGGAGAATTCCAAGCAAGTTCCTCTGTATTATTACGTTTATCCTGGTCAGGAAAGTTTGGCTACAAACAGCTTTGGTAAGACCCAGAAGATGATCGAATTTTTCGAGCGCAAATTCGGACATCCTTATCCATGGGATAAATATGCTCAGATTATCATTGCTCGTTATGCTGCTGCTGGGATGGAGCATACCAGTGCCACTTCGTTCGATGATCGCATCATTCATGACGATCGTGCCCACTTGGACGATAATAATGATGATCTGGTAGCCCATGAACTGGCGCATCAGTGGTTCGGCAACCTTGTCACTTGTCATGATTGGAGTCACTTGTGGCTTCAAGAGGGAATGGCGACTTATGCGGAAATATTATTCAAAGAATTCGACGCAGGGAACGACGAGGCTCAGTTCGCCATTTATAATGACGAGCAATTTTATTTCGAAATGATCGATAAAAAATTTCACCAGCCGATCGTATTCGATGCTTATCTGCATCCAGAAGAAATGTTCAATTATATCGAATATCAAAAAGCTGGGCTGGTTTTGCACATGTTGCGGTATACCATCGGCGATTCATCATTTTTTTCAAGCTTGAAAACTTATTTAGATCGCTTTAAATTTCAAACAGCCGTCACCGCAGATTTTCAAAGCGTGGTTGAGCAAGTGAGTGGTCAAAAGCTTGATTGGTTCTTCGATCAATGGTGTTACCATGGTGGGCATCCAAAGTTAAAAATCAGCAGCGCATGGCTTCCAGAGAGAAAACAGCTTCAGCTTTATGTCACACAACAACAATCAGATTCTTTGGGACTGATACCAGTTGTTTTTAAGGCTCCAGTCGACGTGGAAATCATCGGAGACAGAGGACGGCAAACCCATCGAATTTTTCTGGAGGCAAGGGAAGACACGTTCAGCTTTTCGTTCCGCGAGAGACCAGTTCTAATCCGTTTCGATACCGCGAATTACCTGCTGAAAGAAGTGACATTTATCAAATCGCAGCAAGAATGGATCTATCAATTGCTCAATGACCGACATGTTGCCGCTCGTCTCGAGGCTCTGAAAGCGCTGGAAAAAGCAACTTTTGATACGCTCCAAACCATCACAACAGTGACGCATTGCCTGCTTTGCGACCCGTTTTGGGCGGTCAGAAAACAAGCCGCCTTATTTTTGATTGACCATATCAAGCCCCATGGCGATCGATTCAAGTCGGCGCTCATTTCTGCCTGCGCAGATCCCCATCCCCAAGTGCGATCGGCAGCGGTGGCTGCTTTGGGATTCTATTATGATCGGGCTTTAAATCCTGTGCTGCGAAGGATTGCTGATCAGGACGCCAGCTATAAAGTGGTGGCTGAGGCCATTTATTCACTCTCAAATGTACCTGACGATAGCAGCTTCTTTCTGTTCAGCAAATTGGTGGACATGGAATCGCACAATCAAAGCGTCCGCAGCGCTGCTTTGCATGCATTGCGCCAATTAAAAGATGAACGCGCAATTCCGATTGCCATCCGGTTTGCTGCTGATCGCAGTCAGAATGAAGACATTCGGCTTAATGCCATCAGCATGCTCAAAGAGCTCGGCGGAACCGATCCCCAAGCCGAGGCCGTGACCATCCAGCTTTTAAATGATCCCAACAACTTTATTAAGAAAAAGGCCATTGATGCGTTGGGTCAATTTCGATCATCTAAAGCGTTAGCTGCCCTCAAACAATTAGCTGAACAGCCATTGCCAGATGATATCCGGCGTCGCGTAAAAAATGCGATCGAAAAAATCGAATGGCACATGAAAAATTGAGGTATTTTTTGCTCGTTGTTCGCTTATTTTATTATAGCTCTGCTTTGAGATATCCTCGATGAACATGACCTGTTTGGCGAAGAATGCCAACTAACCTGAGCGGTTTTTTCGAGATACTGGTTTGCCTCTTTATCGAAATTACTGAACTTTTTTGCTGCCCTTGTGCTATCCATCGGTCGAACCAATAGCAGGATGATTTTTAGAAGAACAATTCCCATCCTCATTTTTTTTTAAAGTGCCGTATCGATTGTTAATGATAAAATTTGGTTTGTTGTATTCAAATCGGCAGCAATATGGCGGATCATAGAAAATGCGAACCGAGGAAAACATCTAACCAGAATAGTCCTCAGATAGGAAATGATGCAACCTGAATTTCGATCTCACAATGGAGTGTATCGGTAGAATGGATTGATCATCGTGCGGAAAAAATTATTTGACTACAAATTTTACTTCAGATGAACGACCTTCCTCGTCCAGGCAAAGCAAGTGATGATCCCCAAGTTTTGGGGTGATGAATACTTTTTGAGTAGGCGCACCGCAAAAGATCATCTTGCCATCCAAGAACCAGAAGATCTTTTGGATGCTATTAGAGACAGAGGCATCTAACAAAATCTTTTGATATTTCAAATTGACAGAGGGTCTAATTTTGAATTCTGCGTTATCGGATGGAGAACGAATGATGGGGCGCTCCCCCGCGGCCAGTTTGGTGCAGCCTGGAAAATGCTCTGGAAGTTTTTCAATGGGGAAGCCGTTACGTTCCATCCATGTAGCAATTTCCGCTGGCCATTGTTCAACGATCCGTTCCTGATACTGCCGGCCAGCCCGACAGTATGAGCATAATCGTTTACCAGTTTTTTTATCAATCAGAATAATTTGATGCACGGTGCAGGGGAGATTGGGAGAAATGCCGGGGAGGTAGAGCTCGCTGCATGCCACTGGGCAATTTTCGGTGAGGGCCATGCCACTCATTGCACACACCTGGCGCCGCGCTACACTGTTCGGCTGCACAAACCAGCGCGTGTTTGGCTGGTTTTCCAAAGCAGTGAACAGGGCGAACAATACTGGGGCAGCAACTTCAGCACCGACGAGGGCTGGCGCCCCTTGTCCATCGAAATTTCCCATCCAAACACCGACTGTGTAATGGGGCGTATAGCCAATGCTCCAAGCGTCGCGATGTCCGTAGGACGTCCCGGTCTTCCAAGCGACCTTCGGTAAATTCATCGAAAATTCCCAACAAGCGGGGAGATCTGGGCGACGCAATTGGCTGATCATTTCAGAGATAATGTAACAAGTACCTTCGCTCAACAATTGTTTGCCAGGGGATTCTGGCTGATCTTTGAGCAGACGGTAAGGACGAAATACTCCGCCATTTGCCAAACCAGCATACAAATTGGTGAGCTCCAATAGGGTCACTTCACAACCACCGAGGATCAAGGACAAACCATAATAATCCTGATCGCGTTTCAAGGTTGTTATCCCGGCATTTTTGAGAAAGGAGTAAATGCCATCTTCTCCCAAAATGGCTGAAAGATTCACGGCTGGCACATTGAGAGATCGGGTCAGCGCCTCAGTAACAGAAACCCACCCATGGTAGGTATTATCGTAATTTTCTGGCCGGTAGCCGGCATATTCGACAGGAATATCGTAGAGTCGGCTTTGTGGAGCAATGAGGCCATGGTCGATCCCCAGGGCATAGATAAAGGGTTTCAGAGCAGAACCAGGGGAGCGCGGCGCCATTGCACCATTGACCTGGCCCTGATTAGCCGCATCAAAAAAATCCGCAGCACCCACGAGCGCCAAGACCTGTTGCGATTGATTTTCGATGATTACCACCGCGCCATTATTGATCCCCTGTCGGCGCCATGGCATGAGTTGGGCCTGCAGAATCTCTTCCGCTAATTGCTGTATCTTCGCATCTATGGTCGTCTGCAACAATTTCGATTGCGGATAATTGTGAACAAGATAGGTGGACAGATGTGGAGCTAAGAATGGCAAATCGTATCGTCTTTCGGGGATCGGTTCAGCCAATGCCTCGGCCAATTGCGGAGCCGAGATCTTGCCCGCGCGATGCATCAATCGCAGGACTTTGTCTCGAGCGTTTCGAGTTGCGCTTTTATCCACATCCGGTCGTAATCGAGTCGGAGAATTGGGAATGGCGGCAAGCAAAGCAAATTCTCCGAGGCTGAGCTGATCTGGTCGCTTATTGAAATAGAGCTGCGCAGCGGCAGCAATGCCAACGATATTTCCTCCATAGGGGGCAAGGTTGAAATAAAAAGTTAAAATATCTTCTTTGGAATAACGCAATTCAAGTTGCATCGCTCGAAACAACTCGATCAATTTGTTGCGGATGGTCCTTGGTTTGGGTTCGATCATGCGCGCCACTTGCATGGTGATAGTTGAGCCCCCTTGAACAATTCGACGAGCTTTGAGATTGGCTTTCGCAGCGCGAACGAGCGCAATTGGATTTATCCCAAAATGCCAATAAAAATATTGATCCTCATAACAAACGATGGCTTGCTTTAACTGGGGAGAGATTTTCGCACCAGCCACTGGAATATGCCACATCTGATCCGATGAAAGGAAAACCCGAAGAATCGTCCCATGACGATCTAATACCACAGTGGATGGCTGCGGCCGCAGCTTTTCGTGCGGAAACGGCACAATCCACAATAATCCCGTAAAAATCAGAGCTAACAGCACCAGGGATAAACCCGTTTTTGCTATCCAAGGTAATCTGGAAATGGTATTTTTTATAGATCCCATGAACACTCGCACGGCCAAAAAATGTTTTTAACCGCCATCCTCAATGTTGTCTAATAGAGGTGACAAGTGACAATCCTTCGAAAAATGAAATGATTGATCTTTTTATGGTTCTAACAAATAATACCAAGGTGACAGTATAAATTTAGAGGCTATTATCATGAAAAATTGATCTCAGCAGCTTTTCAGATTCAAAACGCGCCAACCAAACCGAAATCATAGCAATCTAAATCGTACCTGAGCGAAAATCATTAAATTTGAAATGAAATTGTCATTTCGAACAAAGTGAGGAATCTGGTTCTAGTTAGATTGTTAGGAGTTACCGATTGCTCCCTGCTATCGAAATGGCAAAAAAGTGAGTTTTCGCTTAGGCACTACATCTCGGTCTCGAAAATGACATAACGCCATTTTAAGGTTTTGCGATGACGATCCTGCCGCTGGAAGCAATCGATGCCTTCATCGGCGCATACATGGCCTCAGCTTGAATCGGTGGCAAAATAAAAGTGCCCTCGCTTACTGCACGAAGCCCGTAATAAAAAGTCACTTCACGACCATAGGGCACATCCCCATAGAGAATCAGTCGATCATCGCGGATATCGATGTATTTCGGCTGCCAGGTTTGTTCGCCGATCCAATCTACGCCTCGCCGCGATTGGAATCGCGGATTTTCGATCTCAAGTCCAGCCGGGAGCATGTCGACAATGGCGACATTCTCCAGCGATTCCGTTAGCGCTTTGAGTGTAATTTTCCCAATAATCAGTTCTCCTTGCCTGAAGCTGCTGTAATCGGCAGGGGTTCCTTGCTCGTTCAAATAATGTCGCCGAACCATCAAATCATGATCGAATTCCTCGATATTCATCCCCAATGGGATGCCATGAGCCCGCCAACCATAGTAACAGGTCCCTTTTCCTTGAATTTCAATCTTTATGGTTTTCCCCGCCCAATTTTTATCGGCGAAATGATGGTTCTGAGTATCAAATTTGGTGAAAAATTTACCATCGATGGAGACTGTTCCAGTGAAGTTGACATCAGTTTGCTTTTTAAGGATCTTTCCCAACGCAAGAAACGCCCAAGCATTTTCCTGGGTGGTATACCATCGCCCAGCTTCTGATGCGGATTGCGTCAGGTTTTGAACCAAATTGGGCACGTTGGGATTAGAAGGCTCGACCTCAGCCAAAATGTCCAACATGATGGCCTGGGATCGGGTGTTCGAATTGAAATTACCCCCGCTCTCCCATTGCTGGGGCCGATTTAACAACACGGTTCTGGGCAACAATGAACGAGCTGTCTGGAGGTCTCCAGCTAATGCATAAGCACCAGCTAATTGAAAACGTGAATAATCAGCCAGTTTCTCCAGTAGATTATTTTTGAAATAGAGCATGGTGCTCCTCTCAGCGTTGCCGGAAAGCGCCAGCACATAAAGCGCATACACTGGTGCCTGAAGGCTATAAGCATCATCGCTCTGGTAGTCGCGCAACTGAGAACGAAGTGCTTTTAGCATTCGGTTATAAACACGATCGGAAACAACATAGCCTGCTTTTCTGGCCTCGACCAAAAAATGAGCCGCGTAAATCGAGCTCCAATTGTTAATATCTTCTCCATGAGGCCAATAAGAGAAAGCTCCCGAGGGTTGCTGCAAATTCTCGATCTTCGTAATTCCTTCTGTAATGAAGTAATCAGCGCTATTGGCCTTAAATAGCGCCGGCTCGGCAATCCGCGCCAGCTCATCAAAATAAAGCAACGGAAAAACCTTTGAAGTCGTTTGCTCAATACAACCGTGGGGATAACTTAATAAGAACTGCAAACTATTGGCAAATCGGACTGCGGGAAATGCAGACAGCGATAATGAGAAATCGGTGGTGCCAGCGATCCAATCGGATGGGAGGGTGAAAATCCCAGGTTTCGCTTCAGAGACCGACCCTTGGCCTGATCTCGTGATAAACGGTACCGGCGGCCGTAATGGGACTTCTTCGGAGAGACTGGTGGATTCGCCAGCGCCTTTGGCAGATAGTTTAAACCGCAGTTGTCCGATGCTCTGCTCAGCCTGCAGCTCGAAATAAACCGCTCGTTCTTTCCCAGCTTCAACTGTGATGGTTTTGGTCGCTTGATCGGTTATCCGAATTGGGCCAGACGCATTTAGCGTCACTTCAAAATCGCCCGTTTTGCCAGTACCGTTATATAAGCTTACTGGCACGACCCATCGGTCACCACTCGCAACGAAACGTGGGAATGTAGGGGTTAAAACAATCGGTTCGCGCACGAACATTTTTCGTTCGAGACTTCCGAATTTGTTGTTGCTAAACGCTACAGCCATGATGCGCAGCGTGCCATTGAACTGAGGAACATTGAAAGTGACACTTTTTCGACCTCTGGCATCAGCTTTGAGCATACCGGACCAGAAAGCCACTGGTTTGACCCGCGTCACGCTTACTGGGGTGATGCGGCGTTTTCTGGCCGCTTCCACATCGCCCGATGGAGCGGATTTCGTCCCTTTGATCTCTGGCAGAATTGCCCCATAAACATCATGCGTTTCTACCGCAAGCCGTTTTTTCGAAAAGAAATAAGCATGAGCATCTGGGCTTTGAAAATCGGTCAACTGTAATATCCCCTCATCCACGGCGGCAATGGTGAGATAAACTGGACCACTCATTTGGCCTTTCACCTCACAATCCAGCGACAATTTGGAATTGGGACGTATTTCATCAGGGCAACGCAATTCCAGCTCAAACCGATTCGCCCGACTGTCCACCATCAATGGAGTAACGCCGAACGCCCGCGATGGCATATCCCGATCGAGCGATTCAGTTGAACGGATCAGATGAGCTGAGAGATAAACATTGGGCTTATAATTTTCTAGCACTGGAATATCGATGGTGGCGGTGTTCTCTGGTAGATTGACCACTTGGGTACTCAGAATTTTCTCACGCTCGACAGTAAGAAGCAACTTTCCAGCAAAAGGAGCCCTCACCTGAACACGAGCCTTCTCACCAGGTAAGTAGCACTCTTTATCCAAATCCAATTGAATCCGATCTGGATGATCCATCGCCCAGGGGGCATAGCCCCAGCCACTGGCGTAAAACTCTAACGAAGCGGTTGCCCCGGAGCTGACCTCTCTGGCTAAAACGCGATAGCGCCCATAATCGCGCGGCATTACAGTAAAGCTGCTGAGGCTCGATTCCGATGTGACGGTAAACTTTTCAATCAATTCGTCCACTTGCTGGGAGACATAGCGGTAACGGCCCGAGTTATCCTCTTTTTTGAGGATTGAATGCCAGACGACACGATAAAAACTAATCTCCACGGTTCTTCCAGGGAGCAACTGCCCGTCGCTATTCAGGACCACAAATTCAATTGGCGTCTTTTTATTCGGTTCGGCATAGCCTGGCTGGGCTTGCCGCAAACCAACATAGGTGGGATAACGATGGATGATGATGCCTTTGTAAGCAGTGACGCCTCGCCCTCCTGGTTCCAATACCGTAGCGCTGATGATCCCTCGCAGCGCGGCTGGTGGTTCTAAATCTGTAGGGATCTGGTACAGAAAACGGTATTGCCCTTGATCATCCAACACCCCGCTCCCAAGATCGGTCCGCATTTTAGCGAAGCTCTTGCGATCGTCTTGAAATGAAAAGGATTTCCACTGATCGGGCGAAAACGAGAATGGTTCGATCTCGATATCTGCCTCGACGCGTCGTCCTGCCGCAGGCGGCCCGAACAGCGTCACCGCATCGACATTCAAGGTGATAATTTCCCCAGTGCGATAAATATCTCTGATCGTCGCCAAGCTCACCTTGATGCGGTCTGGGATAAATTCTTCTACATTGAATTCCGTGCGGCCGATTTCCTCGTTCTCACCAATCATCAATCGGGCGGTGTATTTGCCAGTCATCGCATAATCTGGAATGGGAACTGAGAATTCCGTTCCACCTTGCGCATTCAAACTCGTCCGCTGTTCAAGCAAAATCTTTTCATCTGGAGCTTTCACCTGAAAAAGGACTGGAAAAGGCGTCGGCAGCGATAAATTTTCACCCCGAACAATTGCTGCTAAATGGGCAGTTTCCCCAGGCCGATAGACCCCGCGCTCGTTATAAAGGTAAGCATCATAGCCATGCTCCAAATAAGCGGCTCCACCAACATCGAAATCAGCTGTGGCAATCTGCCGCCGGCTCAATTCCAAAAATGAAAAATCTTCCCCAACCGCTACGGTCAATAAAAACGGCGGTAATCCCTCTGATTCAAAACGACGATAGGAATTCAGCACCGCATATCCCTGAGCATTGGTTCGAACCGTGATGAGCTCCTGGTTGTTTCTGCTGATCAGCTTTACCTCAGCGTTTGGGATCGGCGCAATCGAGGTCAACGAATTCACCCACACCCAGAGGTCCTCTCCCGCTTTCTTCGCAATGATCCCCAGATCGGTCGCCAGCACCCATCTGGACGCTTGTTGCCAACGACGCTCGGCAAGACGCGCAGTGATATTAAAAATTCCCACACGTTGTTCTTTCAAAAATTCTTTGATATTAATCGGTGTCACCACTTCTTCATTATGAACCTTTTGGATGACCAGGTCGGAACGCGAAATGGATTTGCCCAGGGCTTCGGTATCGTACCAATAGTAATCATAACCGCTAGCCAAGTCATTTTGACTGAGCAAATAAACCAAATTATTGGCGTAGATCTTATCGATCTCGATGGTCACTCGGTCCACATTGATCGTCGCCAGCCCGATGTTCAAATTGCCGCTTTTGGTGAGATAAAACCCCTGCCCCACAAAATCTAACTGGGGTGGGATGTCCTCACTGCGAAATACCAAGGTAGTGGAAAAATCCTTTTGAAGCTGAGAGCCATCGATGGCGCGGAGTCCTTGGCGCAGCTTGAGCTGATAACTCGATCCAATTTTAAAATCACCGCGCAATTCCAAATAAGTATGGGGGACACTGACTTGATACCTGACCGCAGGTTCGATGAGAATGAATTGATTGGCGCTTTCGCTATGAATCGGTAGATTGAATTGAATTTGAATATATGCCGATCGCGGTGAATCCCAACGCACCAGGGCGCTTTCCACTTTGAGCTCCTGCTGCCGTGGCAGCAAAATCGGCCTGACAAAATCCTGCTCCAATCCCAGTTTCCCAGCAATGGGAATGAGGCCAGAACTGATTTTCAACTGAATCTCTTTCTCCTTGTCGCTGCGCATCACCCGTTCCGCAACGAGCTCGATGATCCTTCCCGGCTGCGTTGTCATCAGCTTAAATGGTATGACTTCTCCATCTCGATATTGAATGGTGGTATGCCGGCCTGCGGCCTCAGGATCGACCTCATAATTGAACTCGACGGTCGCTTTGACATTGGCCACTTTATCGTTATTCGGGATAAAATCGAATGCCAAAGCCGCACTATTCACCTGAAATCGCTGCGTATAAAATCTAAACTGCCGAGTTCCTTTCAGTGATAGACCAAATTGAGCGACCAGCCGCGGCGAAATCTCTGCGACGTACTGCGTAGAAGGCAGCAGCGGCGCTTCAGGATAGAAGCGGATTTTATTTCGCTCAATCCACTGGAATTTTCCCCGAATCGGCGGATTGAAATGGATCGGCGCTTTAGGAAGCCACACATTCAATAGCGAGTCGTCGGCGACGTCTTTTGAAAAAGCAATCGTGAAATTAGTTGTCTGGGGAACTTCATCCTGTGGCGCAAACGACTCTACAATCACCGATTCTCGTCCACCCATGGCCAGCACATAGATCAAAAATAGCAAAATAATGGCAGACAAAATGCCAATAATGACATAAAATTTCGTGTAGGATTTTTTATCAGCAGAAAGTGGATCGCCTATCGGGTGATCGGAACGGGAATTTTGGGGACTGTTCATGGGTTAACCTCATGGTTAAAGGGTTTTGGTTGGGCCAAAGAAATGAACTAGACAATCGCTCAGAGCACGCTGTGGCCTTTTCATAATTATAACATCTAACTTCCCCCTGATCATGTGGCCCAGCAATTTCATTATTGCACCGATTTGTCAGTTTCATCCAAAAAGGATTTTTCGGCGATGAAATATAGTGAAATATTTCTGAAAAGTCAAGCAGCAGTTCGGGGCTCAAGCTGGGAGTCAAAGCGACCTGGGTAAATTTTTTTATGATAAAATCATTCTCTAAAAGACAAATCAATCGCTCGCTCAAGCGATCATGAGGGTTTGCCATCCTCGCTCATTTTGAAACAAGGTCAGAGAGCATCAGTTTTTGTTGATATAAAACTTTTCTTTTTCAAAGATCGTCTAACCATTAGAAATTGGGATGTCGAAACGCTGGCGAGGGCTCATGACTGATAGCGAATTAATAGCGAGTATTTTGGATGGCGATCGCTCTCGATTCAATGCGCTAATCTGGCGGTGGGAAAAGCCGATCTATAATTTCACGTTGCGCTATCTGGGAAATAAAGAATCTGCTCGGGATGTGACGCAGAAAGTGTTTATTCGAACATTCAAAAATTTGAGAAAATTGAGAGATCCCGATAAATTCCCATCTTGGATCTATCAAATCGCCGCCAATCTGTGCAAAGATGAGATCAAAAAACAAAGGCGTCGCGATTTCATCTCACTGGACTTGATCCATGAGAATTGCGAGAACAATGGTCATATACTGCCGAGCGAACTGCTCGAATCGGAAAGCAAAGGACCCGATGCGCATGTGAGTCGAAAGCAGATGAGCCAGTTGCTCCAAAAAGCGCTGCAGCAACTGCCAGAGGAGCAGCGGGTTGTGATCATTATGAAAGAATATCAGGGGTTAAAATTCAAAGAGATCGCCGAGGCCTTGAACCAGCCACTCAATACCATAAAATCTCGGATGTATTACGGCTTACACAGCTTGCGAAAAATTTTGCAGCAATGGCAGCTCACAGAGGAGGTGTTAAATTATGAATTGTGAACAATCGAGATCGTTAATGATGGACTACCTTTATGATGAGCTTGCAGATGAGGACCGACAATTGTTAGAAGCGCATGTCACCAATTGTAGGTCTTGCCACCAGGAATTAGCTGCACTTCGACAGACGTCAGCTATTTTGCAGCAATGGGAAGATGCCGATCCCGATTTCCACCTGGTGATGGTCGCTCCCAAAATTTCCTTCATGGAACGGCTGAAAGAGTTGCTTTCTGTGCCCCGACGGAGGCTAGCACGATTCGCGCTGGGAGCTGCGCTTGCGCTCATGATAGCGTTCATCGTCCTCGCTATTGCCAACACCGAGATTTCTTATCGGTCTGGTGAATTCTCCTTTCGAATCAGCTTACTGCCGCGAGCCGTCCCACCCTCCACGGTTGATCCGATGCTGACGCAGCAAACTATCGAACGATTACAACAGGAGAATTTTTATTTGATGACTACGCTCATCCAGCAAAGTGAAGCACGGCAGCGCCAAGAATTCGCAGCCAATCTGTTGAAGCTCAAAAAAGACATCGAACGACAACGATTGGAAGACCTCCACCTGGTGGGCCTTGGCTTAGAGGACATCGAACAAAAAACTGTCAAAAAAATCGAGCGGAC
Organism: candidate division KSB1 bacterium; assembly: GCA_034506395.1. NCBI lineage: Bacteria > Pseudomonadati > Candidatus Zhuqueibacterota bacterium. The sequence goes on from JAPDPQ010000001.1 coordinate 268,613, forward strand.
CGATCGATCATTAAATGAATTCATTCGACTGATCAGCGGTCAACAAAAATAAAATACTAAAAGGTCATTCATCAAATTGGATCTGTTTCTGCAAAATTCAAATTATTTGGAATATCTTTGTTATGCCGCCAGCCCCCTGGGGACAATGGGATCTTTGAAACTTTAGATAAAGAAACCATTTTCATTAGCAACAATGACAGTCATAAGTTCGAGATTTGATCATTTTGTAGAACTCTATACATTTGTTCAAATGGAGCATCATGATTCGTTTGGAGTGAGTGGATTCGTTGCTAAATGGATAATTCGAACATGTGATGCTTGATTTGTTGAACTGGAATCTAATCGCCCAGTGGATCAATTCCAGTTGAGCGCGTTTGCTCATACCAGTGGTAAAAAGGGCAACGATAATTCAGCAATTTCATCACTTCGTCATATGATAACCTCACAACAAACTGGAGAAAAATATGAAAATGGTGATTCGAACACAACAAATCATAAAGATTTTTGGTGTAATTTTGGTTTTCTATCCGGTATTTTTATTGGCACAATCAACACGACTCAATCCGCAGTTTCTCAGAGATATTGAACTCTGCGCCTCTGTGCTGGATCGGATGATTTCGCCCGATGGGGAACGATCCGTATTATTCGGGAGATCTGATACGAAGGGCTATTATTTCAGTAACTATGGGGTGATTTTTAATGTGAATTATTCGCTCTCTGGCCCTGGTGAGGTATTCCCAGAGATGGAATTGCTTCATGAGCTGAAAGACGATGCGGATTTTGATTTTGATTTCAAAACTAAGCAAGAAAATGCGAACCGAGAATTGGAAGCTGGGTTGGAGAAATTAAGAGCAAAGATCATTAAATTTTTGAGCGCATGGACAGCGGCGTTAATTGAAAATAAATCCGATGAAAAGATCACCGTGATTGTCGATATCGATCGTCCGTTTCTTATGTGGCCAGGGATGGCTGACCAGCGCATACAACGGCTCATTGCAACCGCGACGATGAACGATATTCGGGCGTTTCAAAAGGAGAGCATCAATGAGGAAGAGTTTGCGCGCCGTGTAAAATTTGAGCGAATTGGATCCAGCGATGAGGAATTGGCCATTTTATCCAATGTTATCGAGACTGCCTTGTCACACGAGAATCAAGTTTCTCCCAACGTAATGGGTTACTATTTGAAAGGCTACGGCGCCATCTTTTTTGCAGATATCCCTTATGGTATGATCTCCTATAAAAATTTAGCTGATCGTTATCAACGTTTAGCAGAAATTTATGCTAAAAGAGCCAAAAGACAAATCCCATTGCCCGTACAGAAAACGGATGATCAGGAGCCAGATAAAATTGTTGAGAAGATCGAGCAGAAAATCATTAACATCCTCTCGAATTACGCTTATAGTTTGAAACAGCTTAAGCCAGACGAATCGGTGGAGATTATGTTGAGTTATCGAGGAAATCCAATCAAGGGCCAATACTCGAAGAGCATTATCAAGGTCCAAAAGGAGGCAATTAACTTATATAATCGCGAAAAAATCAATTTCGATGAGTTCAAGAAGCGGGTGAGTATTAGCTATTACTGATCATAACTTTTTTTTCATCTGATCGATCTTCTCCTGCAACCGAGTCGTGGTGAGCCGAAGCTGGCGATAATGCTTGATATAGTCGTAGATCAACCGCTTCAGGTCTGAATCATTCTGCAACTCAATAATAATTTCTTCAAGCTGGCTATCCAGTTCCAAATCCTTGATCGACAGGCCCTGTTTCTCACCAGTGGTTGAATAATTGATGGGGGAAAGGAACATGCTCCCCTTGCCGGTGAGCAACCAGTTGATATTCACATCGTACCGTTCTACTAATTTAATTAGGTTCTCCCAGGTGGGAACGGTTTCACCGCGCTCGTATTTGCTGACATGCTGGGACTGAATCCCCAATTTTTCTCCGACCTCCGCTTGCGTGATCCCCAGCCGCTCCCGAATCGCTCTCAGCCTTTTTCCGATCTCCTGTCTCATTGTAATAATAAGCTATTTTTTGTCAAAAAATATCTTGACATTTTAATAAATTTTTATTATATTGCCTCACAATTTATACCGTTTTTCCGTCGTGATTATAATAATATTTTTCTAACTTTTTGTCAACAACTATTTTCGAGCGGGGAGAAAAAAATGGAGAATTATATCGCTCAACGTCTCGCCGAGATCGCAAAACTGCTGAACATTATCAATGAAAAACTAGAACTCCTGCAACAATCGATACTGCTCAGTATCCGCATCAATGGGAAATTGCATGGTGTGGATTTCAAAACTTCAACAGGTGATATCGATGAGAGCTTATTGAACAAAAAGTGACGGCCTGAAAATCCGCGAACACGCTCCCGTGCATAATCTATAATTGCGGCGCCGCGGTTAATCAACCACGCCTCTTCCATAGATTTCTCAGGAAACAGAGAATTCGAGATAACCATGCAGCCAAGCCTTCGGAGCTGCACTGGACTGATTTTAGGGGTTGATTAATGAGTGACCAGAGATCGACATTAGGTTTCTTAGCCTTTCCATGATTAGCGTCGATGAAAAATCCCAAAAAATACTTGCTATTTCCCATCAATTTGTTTATTTTAAGCCTCGATTTCAGACATGACCTTAGTTTTTAGCCCAAATTTCTAAAATGAACTCAAAAGACTTAAAAAAGTTTTTCACCCACTAAAAAGCGCGAAAGTCTGGTCTCAAAGAATGGTTTTCATTCCCCTTCGTGTGTTGTGTGGGATGATTGTTGCATAGCCTTTTTCGCTTTAGAGTTTCAGGTTTAATGCGATATTCCCAAAACAAACCAAAGTGACGTACTGTCCATCACTTTGTGGACAAGCAGCCCTATCAGCACATATTGATCAGCTTTTAAAAAGACTCCTGCATTCGCAGGAATGAAACGATTTTGTTGAATTCCGCATTTCACAAAAGAATTAATTTAAGCCAGACTGGTGCACGCTGCACCGAATTGCCACTGCAGGCATTCAATCTTTGATCACTGAAGCAACTCTACAACAATAAATTTCATTGGGCAGAGAGATTATGGCGCACCACCTGTATCGAAAAGTGCTACTGGTTGGAATTGTGGTTTGGCTCGGCTGTGCGAAACAGATGCCGCCGCCAGGGGGACCGGTGGACACTATCCCGCCGGAAATCGTCCGCAGTGTTCCATCGCCAGGCGAAACCAACGTACCAACCCGCACAAAAATCGAGATCGTCTTCAGCGAGGGCATGGATCACAAATCTGTCGAGAACGCCATCTTTATCTCGCCGTGGCCGTCAGAGCGCGTTTGGTTCCGCTGGTCCCGAAGAAAATTAAAGATCGAATTCGGGGACACGCTAAAAGAAAATCGGACTTACGTTGTCACCATTGGCTCTCGAGCTAGCGATCTGCGCAACAATCAAATGAAAAACTCATTTTCGCTAGCGTTTGCTACTGGAGAACAAATCGACGTGGGACAAATTTCTGGTGCCGTTTATAGCCCTTCTGGAGTTGAGGGAACGCTGGTCTGCGCCTACTCGCTGCAAGATTCTCATGATGTTGATCCGGCGGTGTTATTAGCAGATTACTACACCCAAACCGGTTCGAACGGCCAATATCAATTACGCTATATCGCCCCTGGCAAGTATCGCTTATTCGCCATTCGAGATCGCGATGGCAATCGAAAATACACGCGGGGGATCGATGGTTTAGGCATCGCAACAAGAGACATAGAATTGACCGCAGAGGCGACGTCAATTAGTGATATCAATTTCCAAATTTTTGTAGAGGACACGATTCCTCCAACAGTAAAATCCGTTTATGCGCTTCATCGAACCGCTATTCTGGTGCGCTTCAGCAAAGCGATCAATGATTTTGATGAACAGCAACCAGATAAATATTTCATTATTTCGTCGGCAAAGGATTCCACGGAGAAATTGGTCCTTCGCTCATGTTACAAAAATCGCTTTGATGCGACCACGGTATTTTTGTCCACCGAACCCCAGCAGGCAGAGAGCTATTTGTTATCGGCACGGCACTTGTTCGATCTCTCTGGCCATCCGCTGGATAGCAGCCAAAGTCAACTGGAATTCATTGGCACGATTCAAGCTGACACAGTTCAGCCCACCATCTTATTTCGTTCAATCTCAGATCGGCAGACCGGCGTTCTTTTAACACCAGAGATTCGATTTGGTTTCTCCGAGCCAATGGATACCTCTGCCTTCGAGCGATCTTTTTCGCTTAGGGATCGCGATAGTTTGCTCGTGCCTGGAAACTTTCATTGGAACAACCCAGCAGATGTCTCCTTCGCGGTCGAGAATGCATTACAAAGCGCTTCGAGCTATACCATCCGCCTTCAGATCGACTCTATTACAGATCAATCGGGGAATCGATTAGCGGACACGTCGGCTGTCACTCATTTCCGCACGATCAATCAGGACACTCTTTCTGCTATTGCTGGCACAGTGATCGATGAGCTTCCTGCAACGACGGGCAAAATCTATATGACCGCTAAAAGTGAGCACAATAGCTATCACCAAGTGCTGGATGAACCCGGCCCATATCGGTTCGAAGCTATTTTGCCTGGCATCTATACCATCTACGGTTTTCGAGACGCGGATGGCAATGGCAGCTATAGCTATGGCAGGGCTGTACCATTTCAACCAGCCGAACGATTTTTTTATTATTCAGACTCTATCAAAGTTCGGTCTCGTTGGCCAAACGAGGGCAACGACATCCGCTTCAAATAGCGGCTGAGAGCCGAGTGTGAAAAAAAATATTTAGGCGATAGACCGACAATCTATTTTCTGCTTCCCTTATGGAGCTGCCAAATTTTTATCTACGCGACATTGGCAAAAAAGAAGTGATTATTAATGGTAAGGTGAAAAAGATAGCTTAATTTTTTATGCTTACTTTAGAGTTCGCAAACAAGATCGCTTTACCATATTGATGTCATTCCTGCGAATCCTGACATCAGTTCTCAAGTTTTTTATTAGATCAAGCGAACTTCCTGGATGCGTAGTAAGGATCTACTTCTATTTTTAAATTTATCATTTTACAGAAATCGGTGTTCACCAAAAACAGGAGTATCAATGAATCGATTTGCTTATTGGGATCAATATCTCTATTGCGAAGACTTGAGCATCGAGGCGCTCGCGGAAAAATACGGGACGCCATTGTACCTTTATAGCAAGAACATGATCGTTGAAAATTACCACGCGATGGATCGAGCGTTTGCTGGTGTGCCCCACACCATCTGCTATGCGATGAAAGCGAATTCCAATTTCCACATTTTGAAACTATTGGCATCGCTTGGCAGCGGAGCTGATGTAGTCTCTGGTGGTGAATTGCTTTTGGCATTGCGGGCGGGTATCCCAGCGGAGAAAATTGTATATGCTGGTGTGGGAAAGACTGATGCTGAAATCGAATTTGCTATTGATCAGGGGATTCTAGCATTGAATGTCGAATCAGAGCCAGAATTGGAACTGGTCAATCAAATTGCGCTTCGCATGGGTCAGCAAGCTCCCGTCGCTATCCGCATTAACCCCGATATCGACATTCATGGTCATCCTTATATCTCAACTGGCAAGGCGATCAATAAATTTGGAATCGAGATCGTCCGTGCTCAACAAGCGTTTTTGCGCGCCAAGGACCTGGATGGCATTGATATTGTGGGGGTGCATTGCCATATCGGATCTCAGATTTTGAATCTCGAGTACTATGTGGCAGCAGCCAAGAAGTTGTTCGAGTTTGTGCAATGGGTACGCGAGGCAGGCATAGAACTCCAGCATATCGATATTGGTGGCGGACTGGGCGTCCATTACCCTGATTTGATTCCTGATTACGCGGAACTACCCAGTGAACGGGTTCCCACGCCCAATGCGCTGGCCGAGAAAGTGCTCTCAATTTTAAAACCGCTCGGGTTGGAGATCTTAATCGAACCAGGTCGCTCTATAATTGGTGAAACCGGAGCACTGATTTGCAAGGTGCTGTATATTAAAAAATCACATGATAAAAATTTTGCCGTGGTCGATGCGGGAATGAACGACCTCATTCGGCCAAGCTTATACAATGCTTATCATCAAATTGTGCCGCTGCGCAAACGCAGCAATGATTGGGAAATTTATGACGTTGTCGGCCCAATTTGTGAGACAGGTGATTTCTTGGCAAAAGATCGAAAGCTTCCCCAGCTGGAGCCCGGCGATTACCTCGCGATTATGACTGCTGGAGCATACGGCTATTCCTTGGCAAGCAATTATAATTCCAGGCCCAGACCCATCGAAGTGTGGGTTGATCGAAATCATGACCAAGTCATTCGCGATCGAGAAAAGGTGGAGGAGTGGCTCCCGAAGTAGTTGCTAATACAAATGCGTGTCTGGGTTGACGGGCATCTCGTTACTCAATCGACCCGCATATCCGCTTATTGGGAAATTCCGCTCCACCTTGGCAGACCGAACGACGCGGAATATAGAAATTTTAATTTTTAAAATGGAAACGAAGCCACGATGCTTTCAGATCATCGCGTATCTTCGATGCTGATTGCACTAACGATCAAGGATGATGCCTAACATCTTTCATGAAAAAATAGCAAGCTTGTTGTTTAAGTGCTATGAAACCAGATCGAGTGATCAATTTTGCCAAGCTTTCGGCTACTGGCAATGACTTTATTTTGTTCGATAATCGGGACGGAAGATTTCGCGGGGAAGAGCGCGAGTTTTTTCGTGATATTTGTCAGCGCCGCTTCTCCGTTGGAGCCGATGGAATTTTGCTGTTGGAGTCCAGCCAGCGACATGATTTTTCGCTTCGCTATTATAATTCAGACGGGTCGTTGGGAGAGATGTGCGGGAATGGGGCGCGTGCGGCTGCCTATTATGCATGGCGGCATGGAATTGCTGGCTCGACGATGACATTTGACGTGCTCGGGGTGAGCTATGAAGCGACCATCAAAGACAACGGAGTCAATTTGATCATGCCGCCGCCTGTATCCATTCAGGAGTTCCCTGGTGTAGCGGATCAGGCCGACGGGGTTGAAGGTGGCTATCTCAACGTCGGAGTCCCCCACTATGTACTCTTTGTAGAAGATGTAGAATTGGTCGATGTGGAAACCATTGGCAGAAAATATCGGTATCATCCAGTGTTTCAGCCCTGGGGAGCCAATGTCAATTTCGTCCAGGTGCTGGATCAGAACCATATCAAAATTCGGACCTATGAGCGCGGTGTGGAGGCCGAGACTCTGGCTTGCGGAACAGGGACCATTTCGGCTGCGATCCTTGCCTATCGTCAAAGGGCGATCCATGTACCAGTGACTGTACAAGCGCGCGGCGGTCAATTGAGAGTTTTTTTTGAAACCGATATGACGAAAATTTTACTTGAAGGTCAAGCTAAAATTGTGTATTATGGTCAGTTAATTGATCGTTAAGAGAGCACCCAAGCGCGCAGAGCCGGTCATGTTATCTCCCAAGGCATTCATCTTCAGCCATCAGGCTTTTCAATAAAAACACGATTGCCGTCGAAATACTCATGGGCCTTTCATAACTGGCACAAAATCCCCGTATAGACAGTTTCTCTGGCCTTCAGCGCTGGCGAGTTGCTCTACTGCAGAGATTGGATGATACACAGGACGATGTTTCATGAAAACCAAGACGCTGCGAGCTTTCTACATCGGGAATTTGATCGGGCTGGCAACTGCAGCAGTCATCATTGTGGTCACCAATGGGATCTTTCCCAAACTGTTCGATGGTTTTGAAGCGAAGACGCTGGACCTTCGTTATATTTCCAAAATTCGAAAACTGGAAGCAATGCGGGCAGGACAGACCATTGATGATATCGTGATCATCGATATTGATAACCGAAGCCTCAACCAATTTGGTCGATTTCAGCAATGGCCACGAGATTACTACATCGACGTGCTCAATTTTTTAGCCCAGTCGCGGGCATTAGTAATCGGTTTCGATATCCTATTCATGGAGCCAGATATCGATCGGGTGGCTGATCAGCAGTTCGTCGAGGCGACAGCCAAAGCAGGAAACGTCTGCCACGCTTTTTCTTTTTCACGCGCTGAACCTGAGGCATTTCTTTATAAAATGGATGCTCTGCCAGAGGCTTTGGACCGATCTGGGTTCAGTTATATTTTTTCAGAAGCGATCGTCAAGCGATTTCCAATGGCAGAACGGTTTGATGGGAAATTCTACGATCTCTATAATGCAGCGAAACGGATTGGCTTCGTCAATTTTCAGCCCGATAACGACGCTGTAATTCGCAACATGCCTCTGTTCATGAACTTTGGTGGCGAGCTCTATCCCTCACTCGCCATGGCCATGGTCCTCTTCTTGTACGATATTCACAACAACCAAATCGAGATCGAACCAGGTAAGTACATCCGATTGTCAGTGGTTACACCGAAGCAGCAGCGGCTCATCACAATCCCAATTGACAACCAAGGGCAAATGTTGATCAACTACATGGGGAGCTATCAAACGTTTCGATATGTCTCTTTTTATGATGTGTGGGCGAACCGCGTTCCAGCGGAGTTTTTCACCAATAAAGTGGTGCTGATCGGCGCCTCCGCCGCTGGTTTGTTCGATCTCCGCCCCGTGCCATTTCAAAACGCGCTTCCTGGAGTCGAGATCCATGCCAACGTGATCTGCAACATTTTGACTCAGAATTTCATCCGTCGCATCCCCACCGTGGTGAACTGGCTGATCGTTGCGCTGCTCTCGATGCTTATTAGCACCATCGCAATTTCGTTGCGGCTCAAAATCAATATCCCCATCATCCTGATGTCATCTGTCGGGTTCGTTTTCATAACATTTTGGGCGTTCAATAACTACAATCTCTGGATCGAAAACGTACGGCCGATGGTAAGCGTGCTATTTAGCCTTATCGCGGTATTGATGTATCGCTATATAACGGAGAGCAAGGATAAGCGAAAAATCAAGGTGATGTTCCAGCATTATCTCTCCGCAGCGGTAGTCAATGAACTTTTGAGTAATCCCAGCCAGTTGAAATTGGGCGGCGAGCGCAAAGTTGCCACAGCCTTTTTTTCAGATATAAAAGATTTCAGCACCATAGCTGAAAGTCTGGAACCAGAACGATTGGTTTCGGTGTTAAATGAATACTTTTCTGCAATGACCGAAGTCATTCTCCGGTATGAGGGCTTTCTTGATAAATATGTGGGCGATGCAATTGTTTCAATTTTCGGGATCCCCATTGAGCAAGAGGATCATGCGATTCGCGCCTGCAACGCCGCCCTGGATATGCGCAAAGAACTGGTCATTTTGAGCCAGATGTGGAAACGGGAAGGCAAGCCGGCCTTCGAAGCTCGGATTGGGATCAATTCCGGTCCAATGATCGCAGGAAATATTGGTGGCACCAATCGATTTGATTATACCGTGATCGGTGATAGTGTGAATTTGGCAGCCAGGCTGGAAAGCGCCAACAAAATTTATGGGACATCCATCATTATCAGTGACGAAACGTTCTCCCAGGTGCACAAGAATTTTTGGTGTCGCGAATTGGATTCGATCCGCGTCAAGGGAAAAACCAAGCCGGTGCGCATCTACGAATTGATCGGTCGAAAGACTGAAGAGATCGACCCGGTCCGTGCGAAAAGCCTGGAGTATTTTTTAAAAGGACTTGAGATTTATCGCAAGCGGGATTGGATCCACGCATATGATCTATTTCAAAAGGCATTGACCTTGAATCCATATGACGGTCCATCCCGCGAGTTTATCCGACGCTGTAAACTGTTTATCGAATATCCTCGTCCAGAAAATTGGGATGGGGTATTTGAGATGAAAGAAAAATAATTCGCGCCAATGTATCCCCATTACTTGATTGATGGCTATAATCTGATTCATGTTGTCTCTGAGCTGAGTCGCTTCCTGGATAGCGGATTGGAACAGGCGCGCAATCGCCTAATCCATCTCTTGCAAAGCTATGCTGTGACGCATCGGGTAGCTATCACTGTCGTATTTGATGGCAATGAAGTGGGTCACATAGAGCCCCCCGTTCCAGCAAACCCTCGATTACAAATCCGCTACTCTCATCCGCCAGAAAAAGCCGATCCCGTAATCAAACGGATCATCGATAAAGCAAAGAATCGGCGGTCGATTATTCTCATTTCTGCGGATAATGAATTGACCCGTTATGGTCGTGCTTCTGGTACACAAGTTCTTTCGCCACAAGGATTCTTTGACCGTATTTGTCAGCCGGCCAATCAAAAGCAGATGGAGCAGAAATTTAATTCGGAGCTTTCAGAAGCGGAACTGGCCGATTGGTTGAAAATTTTTCGAGCGCAGGACAAATGACCCAAACAAGCAAAGCAACAGCGAAACTGCTGTTCAGACAAAAATTCTATATTCGCTCGCTGATTCTCATCACCGTCATGGTGCTATTTGGTTTGAACTTGGGGAGCTGGCTGTTTCTTAAGCGAATCGATCGCTATTTGGAAGTCGAACTCGAAAAACGGCTCACTTCGATTGCTAGGCTGGCCGATCGCCTCTTGCTCAAACAATATATCGATGATCTGCTTAACAACCTTGAGCCGGCATTCGCTTCGTTTTATATTAGACAAGATTTGAACAAACTGGTCGATAATCAGGAGCTTCAGGCGGCCTACATCATCGATCGCGATTTTCAGGTGCTTGTCTCGGCCGGTCGTGGGTTATTGGATGAGCCGCGGAGAACCTATTTGCGCCAGGATAGTACAGCAATTGCACTGGCATGGCAAGGAACGATTGCCGCCGCTCCACTCCATGTCGTCGCTGGCAATCGTTTTAAAAATGTCTATGCGCCACTCAGAGATATCTCACTGGACGTCGTCGCCCTTCTGGTGCTGGAAGCCAACGCCGATTTTTTTGCAGTGTTGGGATTTTTTCAGCGCGGTCTCATCATCGCTGGCCTCATCAGCTTCGGGTTGATCATTCTGTTCGTGGTCTTCATCTCCTGGATGATTACCTTGCTCATCCGGAACCAGGAATCATTAAAGCAGGCTGAACAATTAGCCGCAATGGGTCGGATGGCCGCCTCAATGGCGCATGAAATCCGCAACCCTTTGGGGATCATCAAAAGCACTGCCGATGTGCTGAAAGAAAAATATGGTCATCTGCAACAACCAGATGAGCTGTTCGACTACATTTCCGATGAAGTCAAGCGACTCAATGTGCTGGTGAACAATTTTCTTTCGTTTGCCAGAGAACCAAAGCTGAGCCCCAAATTGGCGGACCTCAATCAAGCGGTCAATCGCGCCGTATCCGCTATCCAGCGGGAATTGGCCAATAAAGAGATCCAGATTCGCGTTCGACCCTGCCAAAATTTAGCGCCATTTTATTTTGATGATGATGCCATCCACCAAGTGTTAATCAATCTGTTGCTCAATGCAATTCAAGCCATTGATTCGCAGGGATCGATCGATATCGCGCTAGAGATGACTACACTCAAGGACCGGCCATACGCGATTTTGACGATCGCTGATACGGGTTGTGGGATTGAAGGTGATATTTCACAAATTTTCCAGCCGTTCTATACAAGCAAATCATCTGGCAGCGGTCTGGGACTCACAATCAGCCAACAACTGGTTCACCAGCATGGTGGCTGGATTGAAGCCGAATCCCAACCCGGGCAAGGTGCCACGTTTCGGATTTTTTTGCCGATAGCTTCGTGACTTTTTGGTTGACAGCGCGGTTTGACTTTATAATCGTTAGGAGAAATGGAATACATGGCTTTTCTCAGCCGCCTACTCTTCTTTGGCTATCTTAAGAAGCGAATTCATTGAACTCAGTCCAACCAGAGGAAAATGAAATGAACGGAAATATTCTCATTATCGATAACGAAAAACGGATGTGTGGGGTATTGAAAGCGGCGCTGGAAATGGATCAGCATCAAGTCGAAGTCGCTTACGATGGCGAAACTGGCCTATCTAAATTTAAGCGCGGTGAATTCGATGTCGTGATTACCGATCTAAAAATGCCAGGCAAAGATGGGATCGCTGTCCTGGAGGAGGTAAAAAAGTTATCCCCTGATACCGAAGTGATCCTTATGACCGCTTACGCCACTGCTCAAACGGCTGTCGAAGCTATGCGCAAAGGGGCATACGATTATTTAATCAAGCCGTTCGAGATGGTTGAAATGAAATTGAAAGTGAAGCAGATTCTCGAGAAGAAACAATTGGCCATTGAGAATCTAGATTTAAAAAGCAAGCTTCGCGACAAATATTCGCTGCGCAACATCGTCGGTCAAAGCGAAGCCATGCAGCAGGTCTATCGAATGGTCGAAAAAGTTGCCCCGCGAGATGCGACGGTTTTAATTCGCGGCGAGAGTGGCACAGGAAAGGAGTTGATTGCGCAAGCGATCCATCAATTAAGCCCAAGGGCGGAGCGAGCATTTATCGCGGTGAATTGTGCAGCCCTACCAGAAACCCTATTGGAGAGTGAGCTGTTCGGCCACGAAAAGGGTGCTTTCACTGGTGCTGAGAAACAAAAGCGCGGCCGATTTGAACTGGCCGCTGGTGGGACAATTTTTCTCGATGAAATTGGGGACATCTCTCCAGCCACACAAGCGAAATTGCTCCGGGTATTGCAAAACAAAGAGATCAACCGGCTGGGCGGCGAAGAGACCATCTCCGTAGATGTTCGAACCATTGCTGCCACTAACCGCAATCTGGAAGAGCTGATCAAACAGGGACAATTTCGGGAAGACCTGTATTATCGGCTGAATGTATTCCCTATCGTATTGCCGCCGCTTCGGGACCGGCGCGAGGACATCCCAGACCTGGTGATGCATTTTTTGAAGAAATACAACCAGCCTGCAGATAAAATCCTTCCCTCCACTATGAAAGCCCTAATGAATTATCATTGGCCTGGGAATATTCGGGAGTTGGAAAATATCATCGAACGAATGATCATTCTCGCTGGCGATGATCCGATCTCACCTGAGCTCCTTCCCCCTCAAATTAAGGGATACCTCGATGTCCAAGATTCTCCACTCATCCATATCCCTGATACTGGTCTTTCCATCGATGCTGTTGAAAAACAACTGATCCAGCAGGCCCTAAAAAAGGCATCTGGGAACAAGAGCAAAGCGGCGAAATTGCTCGGCATCACGAGACGTCGGCTCTACTCGATGATGGAACGATTAAACAGACTCTAATGGGATCAACCTGGCCTCGAATGCTCACTCAAATCGATAGTGCTTCCGAACGTCCTTTAAAATCTTCCAGGTGCATCGCATCCCTTTCGGAAAGATGACGAGATCGCCCTTGCCGATCTTGACGGGCGTTCCATTTTCCGGGGTGACGATCACCTCCCCATCGAGAAAATAGCACGTCTCGCTTTCATCATATTCCCAGGGGAACTGCGAGACCTCTTTCGTCCAAATCGGCCACGAGGCGACCCCCAATGAATTCAACCGATCCGTCCCGGGATTATGCTCAACTTTTATTTCTTTCATGGCAAGAACTCCATCGGTTTCTATCAATTTAACCCTCGATCCTAAAAACCATTTCTATTCGTGAATCAGACTAGCATTGTTTTGTCATCGCCTCATTTCTTCTGACGACTCAAAATTATGCAATCTTTGTTGTTTTTCACCAGACTCCAACGCCATAAAAATTGTCCTCAAATCCTGATATGCCTGGGCAAATGAACTTTTGATTGGTTTGCCGGTACGGATCGCCTGATAAAAATCCTCGAACTGACCGCAATAGCCCCCATCGTCCTCAATGATTTCGCGCCGGCATTCCTGACCTTGCCATTTGATCTGGATCTCATTATTCTGAATCAGCAGACTCCCTTTCGTTCCCAGAATAATGATGCGATTTTCAGCATAGCCATTGGCACTGAAAAATAAATTGAAAACGCCATGCACATTTTGCTCGGTAGCAAACTGAAAGCTTAGGGTATCCGATTCCCCGAGATCCCGATTGATGCATTTAACAAAGGCGCAGCCCGAGACGATCTCTCCAAACAGATCGCGGATCACAGCAATATTATGGACGCCGCCATCGGTGATAAATCCACCGCGATATTGATGGTGAATTCGCCATTGGGTTTGCGCATATTTATTATGCCGATCAATATAATAAAATACATTCCAGAATATCGAATAGGGCTGGCCAATCTCTCCAGTTCCGATGATCTGTTTCACCCGCGCAAAGGTCGGTCGATAGCGAAAGTTTTCCGCCACCATTTTAACCAACGCGAATTTGCTATCGAGCAATAGCAACTCTTTTGCTTGATCGAGATTGGCAGCCAGGGGCTTCTCGACAATCACATGCTTGCCAGCAAGGAGTGCATCTTTGGTGACTTGATAGTTTAGATGAATCGGAAGCACGATGTCAACCGCATCGATGTCCGCTCGGCTGAGCAGATCGTGGTAGCTTAAAACATACGGCACCCCGCCAACCAGTTCAGCGAAGCTTTTTGCCTTTGGCTCAGTATGGTTGCAAACGGCTGCAATCTCGAATTTATCGCGCAATTTTTGAAGTGCTGGCCAATGCAACTCTCGAGCCGCAATACCGCAACCGATAATCCCTAATCGAATTGGTCGCATATCGTCTCAATCAATTGTTTTGTTTGAAATGACTCCAATGGGTTAAGTTACAGCTCCGAGGGCAAATTCATCGCCCCCTGATGACATTTTGTTTCGATAACCGATAAACAAGCCTTGCACGATTTCATGCCGCGGTCAGGATGGAATCTCTGGGTCGGCTGGCATTTGCCTGGCAATTAGCCGAGCTGACCGATAATTCGAAAGCATCTTTTTTACAAGCGGAGCCACGGCAATCATGATCAGCGTCAAGAACAGCAGCGCCAACAAGGAATCGGGAATTTGAAACGCATGTCCGAAGGCAGCTAATAAAAAGAAACGGGGGCCTCGGGACAAGAAGATAGCTAACAGATATTTTTGCACCGGATATTTTGCCAACACGACCAGAAAACGAAGTGGATAAAACGGTATCGGAGTAAATCCCGCCACCCAAAGACAGATAAACGGGTAGCGATTGAAACTTTCGATCAATTTTTGAACCAATCCACTGTAGCGAATTCGATGAAAGCTTTTTAAATCGACAATAAATTGAAAGGTCGAATAGTTGAGCCACTCGGTGAGGACCGTGCTGGATAAAGAGACGATCGTCACAAGCAGCGGCGCATAGAACTTGCTGAAATAGAGAAAGACTGGTTCATGGGGCACGGTTGCGATCAGAAACTGCGATGGGAAGCTATATAGGAATAATATCCACAAGTTGCGGCTTGCTCGCATCGCATCATTAGCCACCCAGAACGTGAGCAGGATTGCCACAAAAGCAATCTCAGCTACAAAGATCACGATTCGGGTTTTCGATAGCTGAGCTGAAGCAGGTTTTATAAGATCAGTGGGGCGAATTGATTTGGTCATCTCAATCTTCATTTATTTCACTTGCCCTAAAATGGATCGTTTATACCAGAAGCTGGGGCGCTCGCATGATACCTGTGCAGCCAGTGAATTCATCTTTCTGTTACTCGGACCACCGATCAGATCGAGCGAAGATTATCTTTGATCAAGTATTTTACTGGTTTTTCGCAATTGGATCGGATGCTGGTGTTGCAGGCAGTACAGGTATTGGACTTTAGAAATTTTTCATAGATTTCGTGCTGTTGTTTGTATCTGGTAATAATCAAGCCGCAGGGAGAAAAGGTGCCATCGGGATTGACAATGAAAAATTTCTCGCCAGCTTTGCAATTTGGGATGCCGCCTCGCTCATAAAATTCAATCATCCGATCAAATGTGTACTCAGATGCAAAGAAATTTCGGTACTTGTTTCGCAAGGTCAACAATCGTTTCACGATATCCCGAAATTCACCCAGGTCATTTTGATCTAATAAATAATTCATGTCATTGGTCCTGAGCCAGGTGTAAGTGCTAAAATTGACTGAAACCCCCCATCGTTCCGATAAATCTGCAATTTTGATGAGATCCCGGAAATTATCCCGCTGCACCACACAACTGAGCGTGATTGCCTTGCCATTGCCAGCGCTCAGCTCTTTAACCAGGTTTTCAATGCGGCGAAATAAGCCTTTCACGCCGCGGAATTCATCATGTCGCTCATCGGGATAATCCAGCGAGACAGAGAATTGATCCACACCGGCCTTGCGCAGGGATTCGTAACGTTGCTTCGTAAGCATTAGTCCATTGGTTGTCACGACGATATATGGGGCTCGGTTGGGGCGCTTCATGCTTTGAACGATTTGTTCCAGGTCTTTGCGAAGCAGCGGTTCGCCCCCGGAAATTTGAGCGACCACTGGTTGAATCTCGCGGCATAGCTCCCCGAACCGTTCTGGGCTGGCTAATTGCTCGTCTTTAATAATCCCCCCAAGATGACAATGCTTGCAGTGCGCGTTGCAGCTATAAGTGACTTCAAAAGAAACCGTCAACGGTCGTCTCGTAAAGAAATTTCTCACGCCTCGTTTAGCAAGCGATAGGGCACGAACTAAATTCGTCATAGAAGTTTTTCCCTTAAATTTGTCTTAACCGATATAGCCGATAAACCGAATAGGATTTGACTATGATGAGACCCGTTGCATAAAGACTTATTACAAAACTGAGTTGCGGTAGCAGGATGAGGCAAAGGGTGACCACGCTTGAATTGGAGAATTTTCCTCCAGGGCTATAATTCAATAAATAGACGATGCGATCCACCTTATAGAAATAGTTCGGCGAGATGATGTCATATTTGATGAACTGATAACTAAGATAAAAATCAATAAATGCATAATCGATCAGATACAACGTTGCTGGCAAATAAAGCTGCGGCCGAAAGTGGAGAAACAGCACGTAGAAGAAAATGATCTCTAGCCGATCGGCAATAATATCGATCTCCGCCCCCAAAATTGTCTCTTGTCTGAGCGACCTAGCATAAAACCCATCGATGAAATCACCCAGCCAATGAACGAAAAAACCGACCAGGCAGCAAGTGAAGCTTTGCTCCAGAATGGCTAACACGAAAAACCAAAGAGAGCAAATTAATCGTAAGAGTGTCAGAATATTGGCCTCGCTATAAAAGCTTTGAGGCTTGAGGGGCTTCCCCAATGAAAACTTCAAGCGGCTCGCTCTTTCCAATAAATTTGTTTTTTTTGTCCACCTTTTTGTTGTCGTTAATTAGAATTGATTACCAAGTTACACAAATTTCATGAGAATGTCAAGCGTTTTATCAATTGCTTTTTTGAGGGACATATCTTAACGCTCGAATCAGTTTTATGAAGAGACCAACGAGGAACGGGATGGAGATCAATAAAATTAGCAAGGTGACCAGATATTTATTGGGGATCTGAAAGGATTCACCTACTTGAGCAAGCAGATAATAACGAACCCACTTGCCAGTTGAAATGGCTGCCAAATATTTATGCAGCGGATAACGAATGACGATTGCGGTTAAATAAAAAGGATCGAGGGGAAGCGGCCATAGACTAGTAAATGTGAGGATAAAAAACGCCGATCGACTGAATACCGTTGTTAATCGTTGAAATAAACGGCTAGCCTCAATCTTTTCTTGCAGCTCGGTCTTGGAAAACAGCCAGGTAAGCAGATAATACTCCCCAAGAGAGGCAATAGTGTTCCCCAGCGCGCCGAGCAAGGCCACAAGCCAGGGATCAAACATTTTACCCATGCCAATGACGTATGGCGGAGTTGGAAGTGGTACAATGGTACACGCTATACTCATATAGAGCAAATAACCAGCTAACTTGCCTAATTGGCTGCCGTTGAAATAAAGGTAGCTCACTACAATCGTCACAATAATACCGAAGATTCGGATAACCGCTAATTTGGTCTTATTCTCAATTCTGCTGCCATAATTCATTTAGACTGCCTCGTTCCTGTTCCGCCCATGATGAGCGCTGAAACGAATTTTCCGCTTAGCGCCCCTTCATCGCAGTGTCCTGCAATTGCATGGCATTAATGCTTCTCAAGTGAATAACTCAACGATCCCTTTGGTAAATATGGGCAAGAACTGAGCAGTGCGCATTTTTATATTTTGTAAGAGGGAAAAAATCGCCTTTATATTTTTGGCGATCTGATAAGAGATCCAACGCTACTGGAAGAAGCAGCTTGAAAACCGAAATGGTTTGAGTTGCAAATGAGCAGGACGGACTTCTGGAGATTTATGTTTCATTTCAAATTTGATAGCGCAGACAAATGACGACTCCCCTGCCTGGAGAATAAACCCCGGAGCCATGCTCTTTATAAGTTTCATTAAAAATATTTTCGAGGATACATGTGAACATCAACCGAGATGACATTTGGCCATTCAAGCGGATGTTGAAGGTTTTCCATCCTGGTGTCCCTCCGTATGGGATGCGATTATCCTCGATGTCTCGGCTGGAAAGCCGGTTCTGTTTATCGGCCGCGCGAATATAAGCTTCGATATTTAATTTAGGGACAGGCCAATATTGAATCCCTGCCAATCCCATCAGCGGCGGGATTCGGCTCAACGGTTCATTGAAACTCAGGTCTTGGCCATAGGTCCAAAATGCCCAGCCTCGCAGGTTCCAGCGTGGAGAGAGCTGAATTGTACCTTCCAACTCCCAGCCAGCGATATATCCTTTCGCGACATTTCTTCGGAGAAAGATATTGGCCTCACCCGCATCGCGATAGCCATTTTCATTTTCATCATAAAAATCCAAGCCCTGATAAGTGCCGCGATATCGATCGATCAAATCCACAACCCGATTATAAAAAACAAACAGAGAACCATGCCATCGGGGTTGATTGATTTTGGCCCCGAGTTCAAAATTATGACTTTTCTCTGGCGATAATCCCGGACTGGGCGCATCGACCCCTGCATTGGAGACCTTAAGCACCACTGTATCGTTAAAATTCGGCGCACGAAACCCT
This sequence comes from candidate division KSB1 bacterium, assembly GCA_034506395.1. Classification (NCBI taxonomy): domain Bacteria; kingdom Pseudomonadati; species Candidatus Zhuqueibacterota bacterium. The sequence goes on from JAPDPQ010000001.1 coordinate 287,486, forward strand.
TTGGCATATCGAGCGATTAGATTCAACCACAACGCCGGCTTGTAACTAATCCCAAAGGTGCCGGTCCAATCGTGATAGTCATCCCTAAATTCGCCAAAGGGCGCTTCTAAATTCGAGAATATCGCCATATAACTCCATCTGATCCCGAGATTGATATCGAGCTGGGGATTGAATACCACGTTATCATTGAAAAACAGCCCCAATGATCGATAGCGAGAGCCATTGGGATAATCGCCGCGCAGGGATCGAATGTCCCCATCACGTTGCTGGATCCGTTGGCTTTTCAGCCGATCGCTATAAAATTCATACCCATAACTGAACACATGACGGTTCCGCCACACCGAGTTCAGTTGAAGGTAGGAGCCATAAGTAGTCAGATCGTTTCGGTTGCGGGTGATAGTGCTTGTGCCCGTCTTCTGTTCCAAAGTCCCCTCTTGCTCTAATTGATAGGACCAATTCCACCTGGCCGCAGTTAGCCACCTGGATCTGACTGGCTGGGATCGGAGCGTCAGCGCCACCAAATACCTGTCTTGGGGATCGTAAAAATAGGTTTGGTATTCTCCAGGAAGAAATTCTTTCGTGACATATTTATCAAACCTTGGGACTTTTTCCTGTTGGACAGTTAGCGCATCGAACTCCAGTAGTGTTGTGGAGTTAACAAACCAGCCCAATTTGAAATTAGCGTCGCGCTCCTGATAGCCAGTCGGTCGTTGCTTTCCAATCTCGCTTCCCGCAGTCAGATCGCCAAATTTCTTCGCTCCCAATCCTATCATTAGTGCCAACTTATCCCGATAGCGTTTCCATTCGCCATAAAGCAAACGAGCTTGATCTGCCGAACCGTAGCGAGTTGAAATCATGCAATTGGAACGGTCTAAGGTATCGGGATCGAATGAGAGCTCTGAAATCATATTCACCACACCGCCGATCGCATCGGAACCGTACATCACCGAGCCAGGCCCTTTGGTGACCTCGATCCGATCTAGAGTCTCCACATTGATGGTGTTCATATATTGGTTGGCACCAAAGCGAAAGGTTGGCTTGTTCAAACGGATACCGTTATAGAGGAGCAGCACATCTTTTCCGATCATTCCTCGAATAATTGGAGCACCATGACCAGCCGTGGTCTTTTGGACAAGTACTCCAGGAATCTCCCTTAGCACATCGGCAGTATTCGGCGAAGGTCGAGCTGCAATTCTATCTCGCGTGGCAATCGTCACCTGCATTTGGCTCTTAAAAACTGTCTCCACATGTCGACTCGCTGTGGACGTCACTTCGGCAAGCTTGATTACCCTCGGGATCAACAAAATATTGAGCTTTTTGCTCTCGCCAGGTCTCAATTTGAGCGGGATAATTTTTGATTGATAGCCGATGTGGCTAACAACCAATAATTGTGAGCCCGTAGGGGCTTTCTCTATGGCAAACCGACCATGCTCATCCGAACTGGCGCCGATATCGCTGGTTTTAAAATAGAGATTGGCGTTGGCAACTGGCAATTGCGAAGTTTCATCGATCACCCACCCAAAGATCTGACAATGATCTGTGGGAAACTCAGCGCTCAACGCCTGATTGAGCGACCCAAAAGCCAAGTTGAAAAAGAATATAAAATAAATATTCGATAATTTGGTTTCACTTCTCAATCTCGAAAACATCCTTGCTCCCTCTTGGATTCCTTATCGCTTTTGACATTGGAAAAGAAAAACTGGAATACCTAAAATTATCCAGATCACTTATCAAAACTTCTACCTTCATTCCTGCATTTGCTCTTTAAAAAAAGGCTCCCCTTTTAAATCAGAATCGAGCTGGTCTTCTTAATTCGAATTCCCACTTTGTGGGCGCTTATCATCTTAGGGTCGATCTTGAACTCGTTGAATCATTCGATTCAAATCTGGGAGCAACGTGCTATCGCGTTTGGCAGCTTCCAAGCGCTTGAGATTTACAATATTGGAATCTCGTTTGAATAGGTAATAATGCGCATCGATGAACGACCGCATCAGCTCGCGATCGACCAAAGCCCGATATTCATAAACGCGGTTGCGTTGGTTTTGAGGACTCATTTCGATCAAAACGCCGAACGCATTGAACTCGTTTCTTGGAGAGACAATCTTGCGACTCACCAGCCCTTTACGCGCCATTCCCTCCAGCAATTGATTTAAATCCATCATAGTGATATTTAACACGGTATCCAGACAAGAATAGATCGTCGTATCCTGCACATCTGGTTTTGCCCAGAGCACTTCCAGGACCGCCATCTCAGCTCGGTTGGGCAAGAAATAATGGCGAAACGGCAACGGTTTTGGCTGAGGATCTTGGAGATCACTGGTTGTTATGGGCACAAGCATGGTCGAAGATTCGAAATAATTATATCGATCCGGTGGTTTATGAAAGGCGTCATAATTAGTCCATTCCTCAGGACGAGCCGATCGATAATGGCTGCGAATATCGAAATAGATGTTCTGCTGATCACCCTTGAGTGATGGCAATCGCGGCAATGTTGGAGCTAGCAACTGAGGCCTCTTTCTCAAAACAATTGACGTCTTTGATGTGTCGATTCGCAAGGTATCGGAGAAAAATTTGGGAGGATCGCTTGATTGGCTCTGCCCCAGACAGATAAGCAAAGGGTGAAGAAGCAGCATGAAAATAAATTTTTTCATATCAATCCTGATCCGTATTTATTTGAACCGCTTCGTCGGATAAAACTCCGCTCCCGCTTTTCAAAACACCATCGCCTTTGTGTATGCACTGGTAACGATCGGCTTTTCCGATTGGTTTGGTTCATTTATGAGGCTCCAATAGAAAATAGCATCCATATATTTCTATACAACCAGCTTCTAAATCCAACCAAAAACATATGTCCATCTGCACCTTTTGACCCAAATTTACATCTAATTTTTAAACCAAAATTGCAAATCTTAGTTCAAAGTATAAAGCAAAAATTTGAAAGGATAACTTTATGGAAATGGAAATTGTTTTCCCTGGTGGCAAAAAGGTCGATGCGATATTTAATGGTTTTCGGATTAAAACTGATCAACCGAAAATGAGCGGAGGCGAAGGTTCTGCCCCAGCGCCGTTCGATCTCTTTTTGGCTTCAATTGGAACTTGTGCTGGCATCTATGTCTTGGGTTTCTGTCAGCAGCGTGGGTTACCGACTGAGGGTTTGAAGATCATTCAGCGCATAGAATATGATCCCATGAAACGCGGTATCGGGGCCATCGCGCTCGAAATCCAACTTCCGCCAAATTTCCCTGAACAGTATAAAGATGCTGTCATTCGTTCGGCGGAATTATGTGCAGTAAAAAAGCACATCCAAGATCCACCCGAGTTTAAGATTTACACGAAAACAGCCCATAAGTCATAATTGCTTCAGAGAGACTTGAGAGGATGTAATGACCATGCGATTGAGAAAATGAGGACGAGGATGGGATTAAGCGGGAATGATTTATTCCGCCCATCTTCGAACAATCTCAAATCAAGAATTCACCCCCTGATGATTGCTCAATTATTGTAATGAGTCTTATTGATAAATCTTGCTGAATTTCTATTTTCTGATTCCCAGCAATATGAGGAGGCGATTTTGAAATTACAAGCTGTCCTATTTGATCTTGATAACACGCTCATCTTGTTCGAAGAACTGGTTTTTTTCAAGCATTATAGCCAGAAACTTTATGCTGCATTTGCTGACCTGATGACCCCTCAGGAATTTTCTGGGCGGCTGATCCATTCAACACAAATGATGATTCAGAACAATGGGGAACTCACCAACGCCGAGTTCTTTATTCAGGATTTTGCGAATGGAACTGGCGCCGACGAGCGAGAGTTGTGGCAACGATTCGCTAAATTTTATGAACAAGAGTTTGAACAATTTCAGCCCCTCATGCAACCCCACCCAGATGGCAGGGACGTAATCCAATTTCTCAAAAGTAAAAAATTGAAGATAGTGATCGCCTCTAACCCCATGTTTCCAACTCATGTTCAACTGGCGCGCCTGCGCTGGGCTGGATTGGGCGATATCGAATTCGACCTAATCACCAGTGCTGAGAATACTACCTATGTAAAACCTCGGCTCGAATATTACCAACAAATTTGCGAGCGGATTGCAGTCCCCGCCGATTGTTGCGTCATGGTGGGCAATGACCCGTTCAACGACATGATCGCTGCCAAAATCGGGATGAAAACTTATCTAACGACCGACACGAATCACTTATCGATCGAGCTGAGCCGGGAATTGGCGAAAAATGCAAATTTAGAAATGCCAAAACCAGATTTCAGTGGACCTTTGTCAGGGCTCAAGCAAGCGATCGAACAATTGCTTCAAGAAAAATGAGTTTTTGAACCCCAAGCTTTCAACGCGAGGGATCAGGCTATCGAAAGCGCACAAGGACTTCATCATCTGATACCATAAAGCGAAACCAAAAGCGCAGCGACATTCATAACTATGCCTTAGTTATCGATCTGACTCATTTTTGAAAAATATCAGAGGTAGAGTGGAACCATTGTTCGTTGAATGCACGATCATATTTCAAGAAGGATATGCCTGGATTTGAGTGAATATCGACCGGAAAGAATCAATTTTTGGGTGAACGCTTCTCAATTTTATTTAAATTCAAATACCAACACGCGATCGTTGTCTAACACAAAAACTTGATGTTGGAACGCCGCCACATCAATGGGTTGCTGGAATGAGCCATGTTGATCCGATATTTTCGACCACGTGATCAAAAGCTCGCCATCACTCTTGAACACCGCGATCCGCTTATTGCCCGCGTCAGCGACAAACAGTCGTTTCAATGCATCGAAAAATATCCCTTGCGGCTCCTTCAAAAAATTGGTGCCGATTTCGGTTAAGTAGTTGCCAAAATAATCGAACACCATTACCTTGTTCGCCCGACCGTCCGATACGTAAATGCGATCATCGCGACCGACAGCAAGCTGGATCGGCTGTAATAATCGACCCCGGCCATCCGCCAGCCCTCCGAAGCTGATCTCTGGTATTCCAAACGAATTGAGCTTGAGCACTCTAATATTTTCAGCATCGAGAATAAAAAGCTCGCCGTGGATCGAACTGGCGATGCTTTTTGGATAACCGAATTGCAAGTGGTTTGCCCAATCCTGGTTGGAGTATAACGAAGAAATGTAATTCAAATCTTTATCATAACGCTCAATGCGATGATTATTATAATCGGCGACAAAGATGTCCAGGACAGCGCTGGCATGAATATCAAACGGCGAAAAGAACTGCTCTTTCCCCCATCCAAAGCCGCCGACACTCCGCAATAGACGGCCATTCCGATCAAACTTCAAAATGCGATTATTGCCTGTGTCCGCAATGTAAACGGCTCCAATGAGGTCTACTGATATGCCTCTGGCCCCTTTTAATTGAATGCCCGAGGCACTATCCCCGGCCAAGGTGTAAAGATAAATTGGCTGGGCAATCTGGTCCGTCTGTGCTGAAAGCTCCCAATGGATCATAAACCCGATAGCAATGCCCAACCATAGCAGTTTCTTGCCAATTATCATAATAATTCCTTTTTTCAGACCTTCCTATTATCTTGAACCATCCTCCTGCAATACAAAATACATCTTTCTGTCCAAATAAGCAACATTAAATTTTGGCAGATGTGAAAGAGGCATAGCCAATTGTCTTATTGTCCATAAATGAAGGAAAACATAGAGTCACCGATTTTGAGCTATGCATCCAATATCCTCGTCTTTCATCTTGCTAAGCTTCTCTCTTCCAAGGTAATTCTGTCACTTCTTGAGGAAGAAACTGCAAGTCCTTTCTCACAAAACGGAGATGCATAGAAAAAATTTTCGAAGAATTTTGACGCAATTGATCTATTTAAATTTCCACCAGCTCCCACCACACTGCTGAAAATTCATCAAGGAATTTTTAGGGACCTTTATTTCTTGAGTGGAATTTGTAAATTGGCATTTCTGTGCGATTCCAATTCCCTAAAAAAGAAGTAACTAGCTGCCTCAAGTCAAAGTTGCAAGCCCAATGGCAAGACAAGAAAACCCCAATCACCGCAGCGATTGCTTGCCTCAGAACTGATTGGAACTTGCACGACAGTGTGCGGAGTATAATTGGTCGAAAAATAAGTCATTTAAAAATCGCTGGTCTTATGATTTCCAAACGACTTCATTTTACTGGCAGCCTCGGTTTCAAACTCAGCGCATTGTTGGACCTTCCGGATCGCGGCGACCCGCTGGTATATGCGATCTTTGCCCATTGTTTTACTTGTAACAAAAATTATAAGATTCTGAACCATGTGAACCAAGCTTTAACCGATCATAACATCGGAGTCCTCCGATTTGATTTTACAGGGCTGGGGGCCAGCCAGGGAAGCTTCGCTGATACCAATTTCTCGTCCAATGTGGGCGATATTTTAGCGGCTGCTGAATTTTTAGACCTGAATTATCATTCTCCCCAACTGCTGATCGGCCATTCTTTCGGCGGGGCGGCTGTGATCCATACGGCCCCAAAGATTTATTCCTGTGCGGCTGTGGTGACCATCGCTACACCAGCGGATGTTTCATCAATTCGGGCGATCTTATTAAGCAAACGGATCGAGCTGGAGCGAAACGGATTCGCCACGTTCAGTATCTCTGGAAGGGAATTTCTGATCGGTCGACAGTTTTTGGACGATCTCGAACAAATCGATTTTGCTCAATCGGTCAGAAATTTAAATAAGCCAATCCTAATTTGCCATTCACCCCAGGACGAATTGGTCGACATTCAAGAGGCTTATCGATTGTTAAATTTGGCTAATCACCCCAAAAGCTTACTGTCGCTCGATCGCGCCGATCATTTGGTCTCAAATGAAAAGGATGGCAAATATCTCGGTTCTGTTATAGCCGCCTGGGCACAAAAGTACATTCATCTTCCTTCATCATCTAACTGAAAGGGGTCATTATGAAAAAATCGGGTTTGATCTATGGTTCGTCTTTGCTGCTGGGGTTAATGCTCCTGGCAATTCTAGTTTTTCGGTGCGCCACATTGCAGCAGATTGCAAATATCCAGCAACCGGTAGTCAACATAGAGAGAGTGAGATTTACCGGTATGAGCTTTGAGTCGCTGGACCTGGCGTTTGATCTGAAAATCACTAATCCAAATCCGATTTCCGCTACATTGGCCGGTTTCGATTACGATTTTCAAATCGGCGATGCTTCTTTTTTGCGCGGCAATCAGGAAAAACAACTCACGCTCCAAGCACGAGGCGAAAGCTTGTTAGAGATCCCTCTTACTCTCAACTTCAAAGATCTTTATAACACATTCCAGACACTAAAAAATCAGGATAGCTCCGCCTATAAATTGATCTGTGGGCTATCATTCAATCTCCCAGTTCTGGGTCCTACGCGGATCCCAGTCAGCAAATCGGGCAGTCTTCCGAATCTTAAGCTACCAGACATCTCCATCAGCTCGTTGAAGCTGAACAAAATATCACTCACTTCCGCAGATTTGGAACTGAAATTAAACTTGAAAAACGCCAACACTTTCAGCTTGCTACTGAGTCAATTGGATTACGATTTTGCAGTGAATGGAAAGACCTGGGTGAAGGGGCTAACTCAGAAACAAATGGAGGTCAAGGAAAAAGCAGCAAGCATCATCTCCATCCCCATTACGCTCAATTTTCTGGAAATGGGATCCGCCATTTATCAAATGGTTACTGGGAATCAAAAGCTCAATTATCAATTGAAGGGCAATGTTGATTTAAAATCTTCGTTGCCATTATTGGGCCAGGTAAAGTTGCCATTGGATCATGTGGGAGAAATAAGCATTTCGCGATAGTTCGATCTTTCATAGCAACGAGAAAATCATTCAACTTGAAAATTGGCTCCGCTTCTCCCATGCGCCTCTCATTTTACAGGCTGGTGAGAAAGGGAGAAACCCGGCTTCTCTCCGCTCCGTCGACTGGCAGATCTGTTCAGTTTTTAGAGGCCTGAAATAAAACGGTTGGTCCCTGATCGGACTGCCAGTCTACGGAGGGATCTGTCCCAAATGAGTATTGAATTCTAAAGCTGCGGAGCTTTATCCCAAATGATATTTGCGCAGAATGCAGTCGGCAAGGGGTTTTCATCCAATTTCCTTGGCGATGGTCTATGGAAAAAATGAGTGGCTTGACCCGAGAAAACTGAAAACCTCTATGTCCAGTTGCATAAATTTGGGACGCTTTTTCAAGTTAAGGACTAACTGATTCCCTCCGTTGGGTCGGCTGCACACGATCTGAAGTCAATTTCGTGCAACCATGGCAACCAGCACGCCAACTATCAAAGCCACGCTACAGCCAAGGAAGACGTACCATGGCCAGAAAAAATGCAGCGGTTGAACGAAGCGGATCAATGAAACGAAGCCGATCAAGAGCACAGATAAAATCATTTGCTCGCGCCGGTCGTTCAGTTTCATGAAAATCCAGATGAAAGCGATCACCAACACAATGAGGATCGCATATTTTGGAATACCTGTAAAATTTCTGGCTGAGATAATGATCCAGGACATGAAGAAAATGGCGCTCCATTGAGCGATGAGCGCAGCGTTTTCCTTGACATGCCTGAAGAATACTCCGAGCAGAAATGTGCCCAACAACCCACCATAAGTGAATGAAGCGATTTCGAGGCCCAGTTCGACCACTGGATTGGTTTTATCTTTGAACAACATGGCCCCGCCAATGAACACAAATCCCCAAACAGCTGTCATCAGCCGAGAAATAAATAGGTCTTTTCTTGGAGCGTTTCCCTTGCCAAAACGTGTTTTATAGATATCCAGCACCGAAGAAGATGCAAGAGAATTCATCGAGCCGCTCAAGGTGGACATGGCTGCGGCAAAAATCCCTGCGATAATGAGTCCAGAAAGACCTGGCGGCAAGGCTTCAACGATAAATTTGGGAAAAATTTCATCGGAGCTTGTGACAAAACTGCTCCCATCGCCCACTGGTTGAGCGTGATAAAAAGCATAAAGCATCAGGCCAATGGTAAGAAATATGGCGAACTGTACCATCACCAAAACACCGCTGGTGATGAGCGCCTTCTGGCTATCCCGTAAATTATTGCAGGTCAACAATCGTTGCACAATGAGCTGATCCGTTCCATGAGAGGCCATTGATAGGAACATTCCGCCTACAAGGCTGGTGATGAAATGATAACCGGACTGAAAGAACGTACGCCAGTCGCCGTTCCAGGAGAAATTGAAAAGCTGAAATTTATTCTCTGGCTGAGCAGCGGCAACCACATCCTGCCAGCCATTGGGCAGATGCTGTAGCAGAAAAACTCCCGCAACAATTGCACCGCCGAGGTAGATTACCATCTGAATCACATCAATCCAAACTACAGCGCGAATCCCACCCAAATAAGTATAGACCACTGTCAAAAATCCGATGACGGCAATAGAAACTGGATAGCTCCATCCGGTAATCACTGAGAGCGGAATGGCTGTTGCGAACAATCGGACACCATCGGCCAGCAGTCGAGTAATCTGGAATATGACTGAAGAAAAATTTCGCATTCGCTGTCCAAACCGACCACCTAAAAATTCGTAAGCGGTAGCCAATTCGCCTTTATAATAGGCTGGTAAGAAGACGAAACTAACGATAATGCGCCCCAGAATGTAGCCGAACGTGAGCTGAAGAAAATTCAGGTTGCTCACATAAGCAATGCCGGGGATGCTAATAAAAGTCAGCGTGCTGGTTTCAGTGGCGACCACTGAGAAGCACACCGCCCACCAAGGCAAGTTGCGACCACCCAAAAAATAATCCCGAGTATCCTTTTGAAATTTTCCAAACCAAGAGCCCAGAACTGTCACACCAATCAAGTAGAAAAGCAAAATACCATAATCCAGCGGGGTAAATCCCATGTCCACTCCTTGTTCGTTTTAAGATCTGACCGTCTGCTTACGCTGAAGTTGCGAAGCACAAGGGAATTCGGTTCTAAAAATTAATTTGAAAAGTTCAGTTTTTTATCTATCCCAAGCAAAAGTAGCTCATTGATCAGCCAAAATCTCTATCGAGCATGACTTGCGCAGATTAACGATGTGTCCGCTTTTTTTGATATGATGCAAAAGGAGTTCATGAACTGCATCAGCCATGAAAAACGAACGTCCTTACTCAATTTTGAACCTAATAAGATAAAAATAAAACGTCAAAAAGCAAGGGGAATTTGCAGGGATCCGATTGGGCGAGTACCCGCATTAATTGATAATTTTATGAAATAGCGAAAAAAGGTATTGACAAAATCTGCGAAAAGCATTATATTTTACTCCCAAAATTGATACCACAGGTAGAAATAATTAGACCGACCGTATCCCCACTGATAGTTTGCCGTCCTCTGGATTGATCAGCGAACAGAAGCTGAGATGATTGTTGATGATTGCTGTGTTATGCGAGAAGTATGTAGAATGAATTTATAGATAGAAAGAATGAATTTTCAAATGGAGTGAACAACTATGATGACAATTGACAAGAAAAAAGGTATTATAGCCATTCTTACGGGCGGCGGCGATGTCCCGGGGCTGAACCCGGCGATTCGGGCGATCACCATTCGGGCGTTGCGTGAAGGCTTCCAAGTTATCGGTATTCGCCGAGGCTGGGCTGGGATGATCGATATTATTCCAGATAAAGATGCCGACAACAGCGAGAATTTCATGGTTTTGACTGAAGAGATAGTGAACAAAGTTGGCCGAACTGGTGGCACTTTTCTTCATACATCTCGAACCCGTCCCAGTCATGTTCCGTTAGATGCAGTCCCTGCACATCTCAAAGACAAGTATCATGACAAAGTGAATGATTTAACTCCAGAGGTGTTGAAGAATCTGGATTTCCTCGGGGTAGATTATCTAATTCCGATCGGCGGCGATGACACCTTGAGCTATGGAGTTCGACTGCATGACGAAGGAGTGAAAGTGATTGCAATCCCTAAAACCATGGATAATGATGTCCCAGGAACTGATTATTGCATCGGCTTCAGCACCTGCGTCACCCGGACCATTGAGATGACCCATCGATTGCGGACCTCAGCCGGATCGCATGAGCGCATTTTGGTCATCGAGGTGTTCGGCCGTTATGCGGGCTTCACCGCCTTATTGCCCACAATGGCCGGTGCGGCGAATCGCTGCGTCATCCCAGAGTACGAATTCGATATCGAGCGGTTGATCGAACTGTTGGTCGCAGATCGGTTTACGAACCCCAGCCACTATTCTGTTGTATTGGTCTCCGAAGGGGCAAAATTCAAAGGCATGAACGAGATGGTCTATCAAAGTCATGAAACCGACGCTTATGGCCATAAAAAATTAGGTGGCATCGGCGATATCATCTCTGAGAAGATCAAAGAGCTCTCGCCCAAATTTAATAATGGCAAGCGCATCAACGTGATCAATCAGCGACTGGGCTACCTGGTGCGCTGCGGCGACCCCGATGCATTGGATTCCATCGTGCCCATGGCCTACGGTAACCTCGCCTTGGACCTGATCCTCGACGGTGCGCATGGTCGAGTGACCATTTTGAACAACGGCCGTTATGACAATGCCCCCATCGGAGTGGTCACCAGCTTTAAAAAGGTCGTCGATGTCGAGAAATATTACAATACCGATCGATTGCGACCGCACTACAAACGGTTCGAATCCAAACCGCTCTTCATTATGGCAAGCGATTAATTTCGACAAAAATCTCAAAACAAACCTCCCGATGCTGATCTTTCAGCCTCGGGATTTTTTTTTGCCTATTGCGAATTCAAACGATACATAATTATGTTTAGCAACAATACTCAGAATTTTTATGCCTCAATTTTGTGGTTATCTCAATCCTATGAGAGAAATCTATCAGTTCTCCATGGAAATGAAATCCCCCAAAGATGGGTTAAAACTTTTTCGGAATTAAAAGCAATCAAAAAAAGCTATTGAGCATCTTTCAGTAGAATGAGCGATAAAACTTTGGACTGCGGAGTCAAAAGGATGCGCTCGACAATCTTATTCACCATTTCTCTGGATCACAATGCTGTGGGAACAATCAATCGTTTTGCTCCGAACCTATTATCATCGCCATAAACTAAAAATTATTTTTCAAAATGCCTACCAACAGAAAACATTTTTTGAGAAATTTCATTTCTGATTTGGAACGATCCTCATCATGGCGATACATTTGCACATAATTTTCCTAGCATGCATTATCGAAGTTGTCCTTTTGATCCCGCCATATTAATCTCTTGACATTTATCAGCCAATTTTGTATTTTCCACTCTTCTCTTTTGGATGATGAATAAAGCAACTCGAGGGGATTATGCTGAAGCCGATCGAGGCGATGAGCCCTGAGGATTATCTCGCTTTGGGATTAAAGTCTGGGCTGGAAATTCACCAACAATTACGAACAGAAAAGAAATTGTTTTGTCGTTGCCCAGCGGGGCGTTACAGCGAGAAATATGATGCAGAGATCTTGCGGCACATGCGCCCCACGCTTTCAGAGTTAGGGGAGTATGACGGCACGGCACTGATGGAATTCAAAACCAAAAAGGAGATCGTATACCAGCTCAATAAA